>JAKDKQ010000109.1 GCA_030453295.1 Janibacter sp. | reverse complement strand
CCACCGATGCCAACGGCCGCACCGCGGCCCAGATCGCCGCGGCGGCCCACGCCGCCGCGATCAAGAACATCGCTGGTGAGCCCGGCGAGGACGATGTCGCTGAGCTCGCGACCCCCGTGGCCGACGAGCCGGTGGCCGACGAGCCGGTGGCCGAGGAGTCGACCGCGCCCGAGCCGGCGGCGCCCACGCGTCGTCGTGGTGGTCGTCGCGCCGCCTCGAGCGCCGGTGCCCCGGTGGCTCTGGAGCCGGTCGACCTCACCCCGACCCCGACGCCCGAGCCCGCGCCGGAGACCCTGCCCGAGCCCGAGCCGGTCGAGGTGGCACCCGAGCGGGAGCCCGAGCCCGAGCCGGAGGCCCCGAAGCGTCGTCGTGGTGGCCGTCGGGCCGCTTCCAGCGCCGGTGCGCCAGTCGCGCTCGAGCCGGTCGACCTCACCGCCCCCGTCGAGACGACGGCTGCCCCGATCACCAAGATCGCGGGGGAGTCCGGCGAGGCTCCGACCACCCCGGTGGTCGACCCCGAGCCGGCAGCTCCTGCGCGACCCAAGCGCAAGCGCGTGACCTCGCAGGCAGGCCCGCCGCAGGCCTGACCGCACCGGTTCTCCGGTGGCGCGACGTCCACGGGCCCATGGGGAGTGTTCCCCATGGGCCCGTGGTCGTCGTCTGGGTAGGGTCGTGCTCGACGACGGGGGGAACCACACGTGAATGCATCGGTCACGCACGGCGCGGACTCGACGAGACTGCGTGAGATCGGCGACCAGCTGATCGCCGAGGGCAGGCGGGTCAGGGAGTTCGAGCAGCAGGGCAGCGCGCAGATCGCCGTACTGGCGGGCGCCTGGTCAGGGCAGGACTCCGAGGACTTCGTACGCGACTGGGACGTGGCGCGGCAGCGGCTGGAGGAGGCGGGAGCTCTCCTGCAGCACTCCGGCGCACAGGCCCGGGTGCAGGCCGCCGACCAGGACGCGGCGAGCGGCGGCTCGGGCGGGAACTCTCCTGCGGTGCCGGGGCCCAAGGCGCCGCAGCGACCGCCGGACGTCGCGGCGAACCTCCAGGACCGGCTGGAGGCCATGACTCCGCAGGAGCGGGCGGCTTTCCTCGCGAGCGACGAGTTCCGAGACCTGGCGACTGCTGACCCGGAGGGGACCAAGGAGGCGGTCGACCAGGCCTTCGACGACGGGCTCTTCGAGGACGACCCGCAGCCGTATGCGGACTACCTCGAGCAGTACTGGATCGACCAGGCCCTGCGTGAGGCGGGCATCGACCCGGCGGAGTGGGATCCGACGCAGGGGTTCGAGGGCAACGAGGAGATCATCACCAAGGTCTACGAGTACTACGGTCAGCTGTACCTGGACAACCCTGACCTCTCATGGGCGGCCATGGCCAACATGATCGGGCCGAGCTTCGCCGGTGGCTTTGCCGACCTCGGCATGATGCGCGAGATCGCGCAGCGCGTGGAGCAGGGGGCCCAGGTCCTCCCGGAGCCGGACCGCACCCTCATGCGCGAGCTGGCGTCGATGAGCGACGAGGACCTGAAGTTCTACGAGACGAGCCTGCTGTCCATGCAGCAGGAGATCTTCTTCGACCAAGGATCGATGCACCAGGCCTATGTGGACGGGGGCATCGAGGAGATCGAGCGGATGCACGCCGCGGGCCTCGTCGACGACAACGCACTGCAGGCCTGGGAGGGGATCGACTCCGGTGACCCGGATCGGGTGGCGGACGGCAACCACCGGCTCCTGTGGCGCGAGCAGAACCAGATCATCGTCGACGACTACCAGAACATGTACCACCACATGCCGACCGGGCCCGCCGTCACCTACGGGATGACCCTCATCGGTGCACCGACCATCCCCGGGGCGCGGACCTTCGGAGAGGTCTTCCCGGTCACGGTGGACGTCGAGACCGCCGGTCCCCAGAACATCCCCCTCACGCCGTGGGACAACCCCCTGCAGGGGACGGTCACGGTGACCACCCCCCTTCCCAACGGCAACGTCGCCGACCAGTCCTCGCGCTGGGCCCTGATCGAGCAGGACACCTGGCCGGCCTTCACGGACCTGTCCGAGGACGAGATCCGCACGATCGTCGAGTCCGACTTCGACACCCGGCTCCAGGAGGGCCGGCCCAGCCACAATGTCGACGAGATCGTCCTGCGCCTCCTGCGCGGGTTCGACGTCGACGCGCGACAGTAAGGTGCGACCCATGATGGACAGCTCGACCTTCTCGACCGCGGGTGTGGAGACGATCCACCGGGAGCGCGCGGCCGTCATCGACCTCACTCGCGGCTGGCCGGACGCCGAGCAGCTGCTCGGCGGAGACCCCGGTCCCGTCTGGGATGTCGATGCTCCCCTCGACCGGCCGGTCTCGGTCACGGTCATCGGCCCCGACGGGAGGCTGCGCGTGGACGCGACGACCATCCGCCTCCACCTGGGCGTCGACGGCACGATGTCGGTCGTCGGGCTCACCCGACCCTTCGACGACCGTGATGCGGCGGCCGACGAGGTGCGGCGCACCGCGCAGGTCACAGGGATGGAGGAATCCCCCATGGACGCACTCGTCGCACGTCTGGCCTCGGGGCCGGTCGAGCGCCGGAGCCGACACGGACTGAGGGCCGGGGAGGCCCTCGGCGTGCGGGTCGGCCTCACAGTCCACCGCCTGCCCGCCCGAGCCGACGTCCCCGCGCTGGAGGTGCTCGAGTGGTCGGTGACGCCCCTCGAGTCCGGGCCATCCACGACTCCCGAGGCGCCCGCCGAGACCGAGGAGAGCCCGTGGCTGCGTCTGTGAGGGCGGTCGTCACGGGCATCGCAGCGCTGGCTCTCACCGGCTGCTCGGTGAGCCTCGGGTCGCCCGACGGCGCCACCACGGGCACCGGGGACAACTCCTCCTTCACAGCGGCCGGGGTCGAGCACATCGAGGAAGAGGGCCGGGCGGTCATCGACCTGCGTACCCCCATCACGGCCACGGATCTCGGCGCCGGCGACGGGCAGGTGCTGCGCGACGTCGACGTCCGAGGCCAGGACCCGATCGAGGTGACCGTCCGCGGCAGCAGGGGAGACCTCGTCGTGCCTGCCGATGTCATCAGGGTGCTCGTCGGCGCGGACGGCAGCGAGGTGCAGAGCATCGCCCTCTTCGAGGACCAGGACGACACGGCGGCGCTCACGACGCGCCTGAAGACGGTCGGCGACACCGTGGGTGTCGACGGGTCGGCCCTCGACTCCTACGTCGCGTCCGTCGGGGAGGGCCGGCAGGAGGTCTGGCTCAACGGTGGTGAGAGCCTGGGTTTCACCGTCGGGCTGCACCCCGTCGACGAGCCGGACGGTGAGCACGTCCTCGAGTACCAGCTGACTCCGCCCGGGTGAGCACACCCCCTTCGGCCCGCGTTTTGCCGGTGGTGGGGGTGCCCGGTACTCTTGATCCTTGGTGCGCCCACCGAGCGGACGCTTCGTGCCTTGGCACGGGGACTGTTGGCCGGTCAGACAGAGCGAGTGCACCTGAACCGAAAGTGAGTTCCACTGATGTACGCGATCGTTCGCGCGGGTGGCCGCCAGGAGAAGGTTTCCGTCGGCGACACCATCCTCATCAACTCGATCAAGGGCGACGCTGGCGACAGCATCGACCTCAAGCCGATCCTCGTCGTCGACGGCACGACCGTCACGAGCGATGTCGACAAGCTGGCCAAGGTCAGCGTCACGGCCGAGATCCTGGGGGCCGCCAAGGGCCCCAAGATCACGATCATGAAGTACAAGAACAAGACCGGCTACCGCAAGCGCCAGGGTCACCGCCAGCCGCTCACGCAGCTGAAGATCACCGACATCAAGGCCTGAGCCTTCTTCTTCAACAGTTAGGAACCCACTGACATGTCTTCCAAGAAGGGTGTGTCCTCGTCCCGCAACGGACGCGACTCCAACTCCCAGCGCCTCGGCGTCAAGAAGTACGGCGGCGAGATCGTCGGTACCGGTCAGATCATCGTGCGCCAGCGCGGCACCCACTTCCACCCCGGCGACAACGTCGGCCGTGGCGGGGATGACACGCTGTTCGCCCTCGCGGACGGCTCGGTGACCTTCGGCGCCAAGCGTGGCCGCAAGATCGTCAGCGTCCTGCCGGTGGACTCCGCCAGCTGACGCGACACCATGCGTGAGCGAAGGGGGCGGGTCCGCTGACCTGCCCCCTTCGTCGTACCTGCACCAACCCACAGATCAAGAAGAGGTGAGGTCGTGACGACCTTCGTCGATCGCGTCACCCTGCACGTCGAGGCCGGCAAGGGCGGTCACGGGGTGGCCTCCATCCACCGCGAGAAGTTCAAGCCGTTGGGCGGTCCCGACGGAGGCAACGGTGGGCACGGCGGCGACGTCATCCTCTTCGTCGACGACCAGGTCACGACTCTCCTGGACTACCACCGCAGTCCCCACCGCAAGGCCACCAATGGTGCGCCAGGGGGTGGCGACGAGAAGAACGGCGCCAACGGCGGCGACCTCGTCCTGCCGGTGCCGGCCGGGACGGTCGTCACGGATGTGCACGGCGATGTCCTCGCTGACCTCGTGACGCCCGGTGCCCGCTTCGTCGCCGCCCAGGGCGGCCGCGGCGGCCTGGGCAACAAGGCCCTCTCGAGCGCCCGTCGCAAGGCGCCCGGCTTCGCCCTGCTCGGCGAGCCGGGCCAGTCCACGGACATCATCCTGGAGCTGAAGTCGCTCGCCGATGTCGCGCTCATCGGCTTCCCGAGCGCCGGCAAGTCCTCGCTCGTGTCGGTGCTGTCCGCGGCCCGGCCCAAGATCGCCGACTACCCCTTCACCACCCTCGTGCCCAACCTCGGCGTCGTCACCGCGGGCGATGCGCGCTACACCGTCGCCGACGTGCCCGGGCTGATCCCCGGCGCGAGCGAAGGGCGGGGCCTGGGTCTGGAGTTCCTGCGCCACGTCGAGCGCTGCTCGGTCCTCGTCCACGTCATCGACTGCGCCACCCTCGACCCGGGCCGCGACCCGATGAGCGACCTGGACGTCATCGAGGCCGAGCTCGCCGCCTATGTCGCCGACGACACCCTCGGCGGCAAGCCGCTGTCGGAGCGCACCCGGATCGTCGTGCTCAACAAGTCCGATGTCCCTGACGCCCTCGACCTGGCCGAGATGGTCAAGGCCGACCTGGAGGAGCGCGGTCTGGAGGTCTTCATCGTCTCCGCCGTCGCGCACACCGGGCTGAAGGAGCTGACCTTCGCCATGGCCCGCCACGTGCAGGCCGCTCGTGCGGAGATCGCGATCGACATCGTCCCGCAGCGCACCATCCTGCGGCCCAAGGCCGTCGACGACGCCGGATTCACCGTGCGCAAGGAGACCACCCCGGAGGGCGAGGTCTTCCACGTGGTCGGCGACAAGATCACCCGCTGGGTCTTCCAGACCGACTTCGCCAACGACGAAGCGGTCGGCTACCTCGCCGACCGCCTCAACCGCGCCGGCGTCGAGGAGCACCTGACCAAGGCCGGTGCGGTCTCCGGCTCCACCGTGCTCATCGGGCCCGAGGACAACGCCGTCGTCTTCGACTGGGAGCCCACCATCGTCGGTGGGGCCGAGCTGCTCGGCGGCCGTGGCACCGACCTGCGCTTCGAGGACAACTCGCGTCGCACCACCCAGGAGCGCCGCGAGGAGTTCCACGCCCGCAAGGACGCGCAGACCGCTGCCCGCGAGGGCCTGTGGACCGAGCGTCAGGCCGGGCACTGGACCGAGGACGAGTGATGGCGGCCGATGCCCGCGGGGCGGTCGCCCGCGCGCGGCGCATCGTCGTCAAGGTCGGCTCGTCGTCACTGACGAGCGCCGTGGGGGGAGAGCTCGACCTCGCGCGCCTCACCGCGCTCGTCAACGCCCTGTCGGGGCGGCGCAGTGAGGGCACCCAGATCGTGCTCGTCTCCTCGGGCGCGATCGCGGCGGGGATCGGACCGCTCGGCATGAGCACCCGCCCGCGCGACCTGGCCCGCCAGCAGGCGGCTGCCAGTGTCGGGCAGGGCGTGCTGCTGTCGGCCTACGACCGGGCCTTCGGTCGGCACGGTCACCTCATCGGACAGGTGCTGCTGACCGTCGACGACATCACCCGTCGCACGAGCTACACCAATGCCAAGCGCACGTTCGACTCGCTGCTCGACCTCGGGGTCATCCCGATCGTCAACGAGAACGACACGGTCGCCACGCACGAGATCCGCTTCGGCGACAACGACCGGCTGGCGGCCCTGGTCGCCCAGCTGATCCACGCCGACGCACTCGTGCTGCTCACCGACGTCGATGCCCTCTACACGGCTGCGCCCGGCACACCGGGTGCCGAGCGCGTCACGGTGGTGTCCGACCCGGCGCAGCTCGAGGAGATCTCCATCGGTGGCACCGGGTCCGCCGTCGGCTCCGGGGGGATGACGACGAAGGTCGAGGCCGCCACGATCGCCAACGCGGCCGGGATCCCCGCGGTGCTCACCTCGGCCGACCGCGTCACCGAGGCGCTGGCCGGCGAGGACGTCGGCACCTTCTTCGCACCGCACGGGCGCAAGCGCGGCTCCCGCGCCCTGTGGCTCGCCCACGCGACCACGCCCCGCGGATCCATCCAGATCGACGAGGGTGCGGTCACCGCCCTTCGTGATCGTGGTCGCTCGCTGCTGCCCGCGGGCATCACCGGCTGCACCGGATCCTTCGTCGACGGGGACCCGGTCGACGTGGTCGGACCCGACGGCACGGTCATCGCTCGCGGCCTGGTCAACTACACCTCGGGCGAGCTGCCGCACCTCATGGGCCGCAGCACCAAGGAGCTGGCCCAGGCGATCGGGCCGCAGTACGAGCGCGAGGTCATCCACCGGGACCACCTCGCGCTGCTGTGAGTCCGCTC
>JAKDKQ010000546.1 GCA_030453295.1 Janibacter sp. | reverse complement strand
CCCGGAGCCGAGATGCTCTCGGCGGGGATGAGCGGTGACCTCGAGGCCGCGGTGCGCCATGGAGCGACACACCTGCGTGTCGGGACGGCAATCCTCGGAACTCGTGCGTCACACCGGTAACTTCGATGACACCGACGAGGCAACCGGTTTGACGTGAGGATTTGAAGACATGACGGCACTGCGCAATGCGATGGTGTACCTCGGGCTGGCCGAGGACGACAAGCGCTACGACGAGTACGACGAGTACGTCGACGACTACGAGGGCGGCCACGAGCTCGTCGAGGACGAGCGCGCCGCCGAGGTCACCCCGCTGCGTCGCGTCCCCAACGCGCCGGCCGTCCGTGAGGTGGAGGTCACCCAGATGAACCGCATCACGACGATCCACCCGAGCACGTACAACGATGCCCGCGCCATCGGCGAGAGCTTCCGCAGCAACACCCCGGTGATCATGAACCTCACCGACATGGACGACTCCGACGCAAAGCGCCTCGTCGACTTCGCGGCCGGCCTGGTCTTCGGGCTCCACGGGTCCATCGAGCGCGTGACCAACAAGGTCTTCCTGCTCTCGCCCGAGCACATCGAGGTCGACACCGAGGGTGGCGAGCCGGCGCAGCCACGCGCGCTGTTCAACCAGAGCTGACCCGCACAGCGAGGGCTCAGGCCCCAGATCTAGGCTGGCCCCATGTCGATCGTCCGCGACGTCCTGCACCTCGTGCTGTACGTCTACTTCCTCATCCTCATCGGGCGTCTCGTCCTCGACTGGATCCAGGTCTTCGCCCGCCAGTGGCGCCCCCGGGGCGTGATCCTCGTCGTCGCCGAGGCCATCTACACCGTCACCGACCCTCCGTTGAAGGCCATCCGCAAGGTCGTCAAGCCGATCCGCTTGGGCGGGGTCGCGATCGACGTGGCATTCCTGCTGCTCATCCTCGCGGTCTACGTCCTGCTGAGTATCGTCTAGGCTGACGGTGATGCCCGTGCGCGCCTTGCGTGTCACTGGCGTGCAATCTGTCCGAACGCATACGGAGGAACAATGGCGCTCACGCCCGAGGACGTCCTCAACAAGACCTTCACCCAGACCCAGTTCCGTCGTGGGTACGACGAGCGCGAGGTCGACGACTTCCTCGACGAGGTCGTTGCTGAGATGCGCCGCATGGTCAAGGACTCGGAGGACCTGCGGGCCCGCACCGAGGACGGCAGCCCCGCGGCGGCTGTCGCTGCCGGCTCCAGCACCTCCGGCACGGCCGACGAGGCCCTGACCCGGGAGAACCGCGACCTGCGGGCCCGCCTGGAGGACCTGCGCACCCGCTTCGACAAGGAGACCGCGGCTCGCGCTGCGGCCGACAAGCGTGTCGCGGCACTGGAGCAGTCCGCGCACACGCGTGACGAGCAGGCCAAGGGCGATGACGCCGCGCTCGGCAAGGCCCAGCAGAGCGCCGACGAGCGCGTCGCCATGGTCGACGCCCGCGCCAAGGAGGCCGAGGAGCGCGCTCAGCAGCGCATCCAGGCCGCCAAC
>JAKDKQ010000545.1 GCA_030453295.1 Janibacter sp. | reverse complement strand
TCGAACGTGCGACGCTCGAAGGGCTGCCGCTGCTGGCGGGTCCCGCCTCGGGCGGTACCAGAATGCAGGAAGGCACGATCGCGTTCCTGTCGATGGTCAAAATCACCAACGCCGTCATGGCCCACCGCCGGGCGGCTCTGCCCTACCTCGTGTACCTGCGGCATCCGACCACCGGCGGGGTGTTCGCGTCCTGGGGTTCGATGGGCCACGTCACCGTCGCCGAGGCGGGATCGCTCATCGGCTTCCTCGGACCGCGGGTCTACGAAGCCATCTACGGGGAGAAGTTCCCGGAGAACGTGCAGACGGGTGAGAACCTGCACAAGCACGGAATCATCGATGCCGTGATCAGTCCCGAGCGTATTCAGACCACCCTCGCTCGGGTCCTCGATGTCCTCATGGGAGCCAAGGAGATTCCCTGCCGAGTGAGCGACCCGGACACCCGCCCCGAGGTGGTCGACCCGAAGTCCGACGCCTGGGAGGCGATCACGCGTTCCCGCAAGGCCGATCGGCCCGGGGTCCGCGACCTGCTGCGCACCGCAGCCAACACCGTGCTGCCCCTCAACGGCACGGGACAGGGTGAGAAGGATCCCGGACTGCTGTTGGCGCTGGCGAAGTTCGGATCCGCCCCCTGCATCGTCCTCGGACAGGACCGGTTCCGGCAGGACTCCCGTGCGCCGCTGGGCCCGGCGGCTCTGCGCGAGGCCAGGCGCGGCATGCGACTGGCCGCCGAACTCGACCTGCCGCTCGTGACGGTCATCGACACACCAGGAGCCGCACTGTCGAAATCGGCGGAGGAAGGCGGCATCGCCGGAGAGATCGCACGCAGCCTCGCCGACCTCGCGAACCTCGACGCCCCCTCGGTCTCACTCATCCTGGGTGAAGGCTCCGGCGGGGGAGCCCTCGCCCTGATCCCCGCGGATCGTGTGCTCAGCGCGGAGAACGGGTGGCTCTCACCTCTGCCTCCGGAAGGAGCCTCGGCGATCGTGCATCGCACGACCGACCGTGCACCGGAGATGGCACAGAGCCAAGGGGTGCATGCCTCGATGCTCAAGGAGACAGGAGTCGTCGACCGCATCATCGCCGAACACCCGGACGCGAGTGAGGAGCCATTGGACTTCGTGTCCCGGGTGGGTGCGACACTTGAGTACGAACTCATCGAGCTCATGCGCGAACCCTCCGACCGTCGTCTCGCACGGCGGATGGAACGGTATCGCACCCTTGGAATCTAATCGTCGACCGGGAATCTAGGAGAGTCATATGGTTGCCATCAGAGTCATTCCGTGTCTGGACGTCGACGAGGGACGTGTCGTCAAGGGAGTGAAGTTCGCCGACCTCAAGGACGCCGGCGATCCGGTCGAACTGGCCCGACGCTACGGGGAATCAGGGGCAGATGAGCTGACGTTCCTCGACGTCACCGCCAGCAGCGGCGACCGGGAGACGGTTCACGATATCGTCCGCTCCTGTGCCGAAGAGGTCTTCATCCCTCTGACCGTCGGCGGCGGCATCCGCAGCGT
>JAKDKQ010000544.1 GCA_030453295.1 Janibacter sp. | reverse complement strand
CAGCTGACCATCGTCTCGCTGCAGGACTGGGCCGATGACGCCCACCACCTCGGCCAGCATGACGTCGTCGTCGGTCGTGACGCGAGCGTGCGACACATCGCCATCACCATCGGTGGCGGCATCGTGCGGCTCAACACCAACGCGACCTACGCCGGCCCCGGTGGCTCCTTCGAGGGCCTGGGCGTCTACTTCGCCGACGCCGGGCAGCACCTCGAGCACCGGCTCTTCGTCGACCACGAGGCGCCGCACTGCACGAGCAATGTCGAGTACAAGGGTGCGCTCCAGGGTGAGACCGCACACACCGTGTGGGTCGGCGATGTCCTCATCCGCGCAGCGGCCGAGGGCACCGAGACCTACGAGCTCAACCGCAACCTCGTCCTCACCGACGGCGCACGTGCCGACTCCGTCCCCAACCTCGAGATCGAGACGGGCGAGATCATCGGTGCCGGCCACGCATCGACGACGGGTCGCTTCGACGACCAGCAGCTGTTCTACCTGCAGTCGCGAGGCATCCCCGAGGACGAGGCCCGTCGCCTCGTCGTGCGCGGCTTCTTCAACAGCATCGTCCAGCGGGTCGGCGACCCGGAGATCAGTGAGCGCATCATGGCGGCGATCGACGTCGAGCTCGAGGGCGGCGCGGCATGAGTGCCGTCGCCGAGCCGGACTTCGTCCGGGTCTGCCACCTCGACGAGCTGACGACCGGGGAGGCCGCCAAGGCGGAGGTCTCCGGTCGGGTCATCGCCGTGGTCCGCACCGAGGACGGCACCGTCCACGCGATCGACGACGAGTGCACCCACGGCAAGGTCTCGCTCTCCGAGGGCGAGGTCGACGGCTGCACCATCGAGTGCTGGCTGCACGGCTCCCGCTTCGACCTGCTCTCCGGCCGGCCCACCGGCCTCCCGGCGACCGTCCCCGTCAGGGTGCACACCGTCCAGGTGAGCGCCGACGGTGACGTCCTCGTCGCGCTGGCCGACTGACCACACACTTCACGAAGGAAAGACGACGAACATGGCAACGCTAGAGATCACCGACCTGCACGTCAGCGTCACCACCGAGGATGGCCCCAAGGAGATCCTCAAGGGCGTCACGCTCACCATCAACTCCGGTGAGACGCACGCGATCATGGGCCCCAACGGGTCGGGCAAGTCCACGCTGGCCTACTCCATCGCCGGCCACCCCAAGTACACCGTCACCTCCGGCACGGTGACCCTCGACGGCGAGGACGTGCTGGCCATGTCCGTCGACGAGCGGGCCCGCGCCGGCCTCTTCCTCGCGATGCAGTACCCCGTCGAGGTCCCGGGCGTCACGGTGAGCAACTTCCTGCGGACGGCCAAGACGGCCGTCGACGGTGAGGCGCCCAAGCTGCGGCACTGGGTCAAGGACGTCCGCAATGCGATGGACGAGCTGCGGATGGACCCCGCCTTCGCCGAGCGCAATGTCAACGAGGGCTTCTCCGGTGGCGAGAAGAAGCGCCACGAGATCCTCCAGATGGAGCTGCTCAAGCCGAAGTTCGC
>JAKDKQ010000108.1 GCA_030453295.1 Janibacter sp. | reverse complement strand
CGACCTGGACGTACATGGTCACCGACAACCCATTCGGCTCCGAAGCAGACCGCGTGGTCGCCTACCTCGGAAACTTCATCAGGGGCGGCAGACCACCGTCGATCACGTACACCTGACCGCCAGCCCCAACCACCGTCCGCTACTCCGCCAGCGAAGCTTGGCGCGCTCACCGACGCGATCGATGACGACCGCTCTCTCTCGACGCCGTTGACGCGGTATTACACCGAGGAAGGAACCCCGTGGGGAAGTAAAAGTAGTGCCGTCTTGATCGGCTAGTTTCTGCGGTTCTCAATCTATTGAGGTGATCAAGTAGGCGTGGAGTGGTCACTGGCGGAGATACGTCAAAACGGCTTGCACGCGTTTGTGGGAGGCCTCGTCGGCGTCCAGGTCGAGCTTGGCGAAGATGCGGTTGATGTGCTTGGCGATCGCCGCATCGCTGACCACGAGTGCCCGGGCGATGGCGGTGTTGGTCTTGCCTTCGGCCATGAGTGCGAGGACGTCGATCTCGCGGGGCGTGAGGGCGTCCAGGCGGGATCGGCGGCGCAGCAGTTCGCGGACGACTTGGGGGTCGATGACTTGGCCACCGTCGGCGATGGTGTCGAGCGCGGTAAAGAACTCCTCGACGTTGCCGACGCGGTCTTTGAGGAGGTAGCCGATCCCGCCGTCGCCGGTGGTGAGCAGCTCGGCGGCGGCGCGTCGGGAGACGATCTGGGAGAGCACGAGGATCGGTTCGGCCGGGTTGATGAGCCGGAGTGCGCGTGCGGCCTGGATGCCTTCGTCGGTGTACGTCGGCGGCATCCGCACATCGATGATCGACACATCGGGAGCATGGGCGCGGACGGCGTCGAGGAGGTCCTCCCCGTTCTCGACAGCGGCGACGACATCATGGCCGGCCGTGTGCAGCAGACTCTTCAGTCCTTCGCGTATGAGTGCGGCGTCTTCGGCGATCACGATGCGCATGGGACCTCCAAACTGATGCGGGTCGGGCCGCCGACCGGGCTGACGAGGTGGACCCGGCCGCCGAGCGTCTCGATGCGGTCGATTACGCCGAGCAGGCCGGTGCCGTCCGGATCCGCGCCGCCTGCTCCGTCGTCTTCGACGGTCACGAAGATGCGACCTTCCTCGGTTTGGTGGCCGAGGAGGCGAACGTTGGTCGCGCGGGCGTGTTTGAGCACGTTGGTGAACAGTTCGCTGGTCGCGAAGTAGACCCCGACTTGCACGTCGGTCGGGAGTTCGGAGGGGAGGTCGATGGTGACCGTCGTGGTGATGCCTGCGGTCTCCGTGCTGGCGGCGAGGTCGTCGAGGGCACCGGTCAGGTCGTTCTCGCGCAGCGCGGCGGGGAAGATGTCGTGCACGATCTGGCGGAGCTCCTCGACGGCGCGGCGGGCGTCGTGGCCGGCCTGGTCGATGAGGTCGGTGACGTCGTGGCCGCGGTCGTGCTGGTAGCGCATCGTTCCGAGTGTCATCACGAGCGCGGTGAGGCGCTGCTGGGCTCCGTCGTGGAGGTCGCGTTCGATCCTGCGGCGTTCGGCGTCGAACGCGTCGGTGACGCGGGCACGGGAGCGGGTGAGCCCTTCGACCTGAGCGGACAGCTCTGGGGCGGGTTCGGTGATCAGCATCCGGGCGAGGTAGCGCTGCCCCTCCGCGAGGAGGGTGACGGCGTAGAGGCCGGCGATCAGGAGAACGAGGCCGAGCACGCAGAGCAGAACCTGAGCGAGAGGGTCACGCTGGATCGCGGTCGTGCCCGGGTCGACGGTCGCCGGATCCACTCCCAAGATGCTGAACACGACCAGGAGCCCACTGGACGTGGCGAGCATGCCCGGCATCAGCAGCACCAACGTCAGGACGGCGAAGTTCAGCACCGACAGCGGGACCAGGAGCGCACCGTGCAGCAGTTCGGTCCAGCTGATCCGCTCCCTCGCCCGCACACGGATCCACGCCGCCAGCCCTGCCCGCGGGCCCGGGACGTGCGGGTTCGGGATCGGTGCGAGATCGAGCAACCTGAGCCGGTGCCGTTCGAGGTGCCCGAGCGGCACACCGGCAAAGGTCAGCAGCGGCCAGCAACTCACGAGCCAGACCGCGGCGACCAGCGGGGTGCTGAGCAGAAAGGCGAGGCACCGCCACGGCCAAGACGTGAACAGCAGGCGGCCCGGATGGCGGCGCAGCGCGACACCGGGGGTCGTGACTCTCGGCTGCCTGTCTCGCATGCCTCCCATTGTCGCGGGCGCTCCTGGAGCTTCCCGCTGGCGCACGCTCAGCCCCGTCTTCGTCATGCCGCCCGCAGCCCCACCGCGACATCGGCGCGCAACGAGGCCCGAGCAGGCCACCACTGCACGAGGAAGAGCACCAGCCACGCCAGAACGAACCCGAGAACCAGGGTCATCCACGGCACAGAGACGATCGGATGACCGGCGTAAGCGGCCGAGCTGATGGCCGTCGTCGCCACGGTGATGACGATCGGGACGAGCGCGAGCACGGTGCCGGTCAGCGCGAGGAGGCACGACTGCCAGACGTACCAGAGGGTGATGCGGCGGCTGGGCATCCCGGCGATCCGCAGCAGCGAGTGCTCGCGTTCGAGATCACGCGAGGCGAGCGAGACGACCGCGGCAGAGGTGACTAGGAGGACGAAGGAGATCAGCGCGGCCATGATGAGCGTGTCGGCGAGGTTCGTCTCCACCGAGCTGTCGAAGGACCTGACCACGGCTGCCGCTGACTCGACGGAGGTGAGGATGACGCCCACACCGCCGATGCCCGCCGCCAGTGGGGCGATGGTGTTCGCACTCGTCCCCGCCCGCTCGACGGCGGCCTTGCCCGCCAGTCGCCCCGTGACGCTGCCCACGGCCCCGGCCAGGTGGCCCAGACCCGCGAGCGCGACGGGAATGAGGAGCGGGCCGACGACGTAGATGAACAGCACCGCCGAGATGCCGGCGTTCATGGCGAGGTTGAACATCACCGCCACACCGGCCTCGGATCGGCCCATGACGGCCGCGGCGACCACCATCGCCAGCGAGGACACGAGCAGGATCACTGCGAGTGGTGCCCGCCACCACCAGCCCTTCCGGCGACGGCCGGGAACGGCACGGAAGACCTCGATCGCCTGCGTCCGCGACGCTCGATGCGCCGGCCCGAACGCCCCGAGCATGCAGGTGGCCACCCCCAGGAGCAGGGACACGAGCCAGGCGAGGATCGACGGCGGCAGGATCGGGGCGTCGAAGCCCGGCGCGGCCATCTGGTTGAATGCCGGGACGACGAGATAGCTCAGGCCGAGCGCGAGGACCGATCCGGGCACGGCACCGATGCACGCCGCCGTCGCGACCAGCGCCCAGATGCTGCGCCTGACATCGTTCGGCGTGGCCCCCACAAGACGCCACTGGGAGAACGTGCGCCGAGTGGACTCCACGGTCGCGATGCCGACGACCGTCAGCGAGAACAGCGCGAGGGCGGCGACGAGCAGGTAGATCGTTTCGGACACGATCGTGAACTCGGTGATCGCATGGCCCTGCGCCGAGACTGCGGCGATGAAGCGGGCGTCGTGGGTCCAGGCGAACTGCGCGGTGCACAACCCGACCAGCATGGTCACGCCGGCGACCGTGGCGATCGCCGGCCACCAGCTGCCGAGATCGGACAGAAGGATGCGACGAGCGTACTTGTGCATGTCACCTGCCTCCGAGCCGTGCCATGGTGTGGAGGATCTCGTCCACGCCGAGCCGCCCGGTGACATGGGCGATCATCCCGTCGCGCATGAACACGATCCGATCGGCCAACGCGGCGGACTCGACGTCGTGGGTGACCATCACGACCGAGCAGTCCTGGGTGGCCAGCTCACGCAAGACCCGCAGCACGATGCCGGTATTGGCGGTGTCGAGCGCGCCGGTGGGCTCATCGGCGAAGATCACCGACGGCCGCATCAGGATCGCCCGGCATAGAGCCGCCCGCTGCTGCTCACCCCCGGACAGCGTGCTCACCCGCGCCGAACGCTTCTCCGTCAGACCGAACCGGGCGAGGATGTCCGTCACCGCGTCGGCATCGATTCTCCGCTTGGCCAAGGCATGAGGGAGCCGGACGTTCTCCTCCACGGTGAGGTAGCCGATGAGGTTGTACTGCTGGAACACGAAACTCGCCGTCCCACGAAGGAACCGGGTGCGCTTCTCGTCGCCGAGCGAGTACAGATCCGTTCCGTTGACCCAGACCTGCCCCTGGTCCGGCTTGTCGAGGCCGCTGAGGCAATACAGCAAGGATGTCTTGCCCGCACCGCTGGGGCCGACCACGGCGGTGAGTCCACCACCGCTCAGGTCCAGAGAGACACCCCGAAGGATGGGAGGCTGCCCGACGCTGCCGGTGGGGATCTTGACGATCTGCTCGGCGTGAATCGTCGACGCAGGAGGGGCCGGTGCCTGATGAAGAACCATACGTCCATCTCACGCCGCAAGCGCCCCTCCGTCGATGACGCTGCCACCCCAATCGGAGGTAACCCCAGCGTTACCCCTCACCGCCCACGCCAGCCAAGCGGCACCACATGCAAGCGAGAACGCCGTCCGGTCGTGAACGTAGCGGCATCTCCTTGGGCATGGTTTCAGGCGAGTTGTAGGAGATCGCGGAGGTTGCCTCGACCATCTGGCGTGAGCCTGACCGCTCGGCCGTCTCCGATGCGGCTGATCCAGCGCTGCGCGAACAGGGCCGCGCAGAGGGAGACTCCCAGGGGCCCGGCCAGATGAGGACGTCGTTCCGTCGTATCCAGGCAGGGCTTGCCGCGATGCTCGGACAGATCGAGACGGTGACGTGCGGCCCACGCTGTGCCGGCGCCGGTGAGCCGCCAGTCCTCATCGAGATGACCGTGTGAGCGGAGGGCGTCAGTGAGGTGGAGGCCGAGACGCCCAGCGAGATGCTTGTAGCAGGTGCGCCCCTCGCGGAATCGCCTCGTCCGGTCGGACGCGCTCAGGCTCGGCGCCGTCGGGAGCGTGTGACCGCTGACGGCGGCGAGGCGTTCGAGGAGTTCCGCGATCTGATCACCGGCGAGGGTGACGTAGCGGTGCTTGCCCTGCCGGACGTCGACGGTGATACCAGCCTCGGCAAGCCGGTGCAGGTGCTCGGTCGCGGTAGAGCGCGCGATACCGCAGAGCGTCGCCAGCTCGCCCGGCGTCCAGGCGCGCCCGTCCATCAGCGCCGTGCACATCACCGCCCGTGACGGGTCGGCCAGCGCCGCCGCGACCGGCGCGATACTCGGCGCCGCTTCGGGGAAGGTCCGCTCCATGCCCCCCATTCTCCCGCCCGAACGGTTCGGCGGCCACCGAACCATCCGCGTGGGAGCGTCGTAGCTGAACGCAGTACGACGAGAGGAAACCCATGGGGCAACGGGCAAGCAGTGCAGGGACATGGGTCGTCGTCGCCGGCTACTTCCTCGTGATGCTGGACACCACGATCGTGAATATCGCCCTGCCCCACCTCGGCACCGGTCTGTCAGTCTCACCGGGTGGCCTGGCGTGGATCATGGACGCGTACACGCTCGTGTTCGCCGCCCTGCTGCTGCCCGCCGGCAGCGCCTGCGACCAGTACGGGGCGCGCCGCGTCTACCTGACCGGCATCGCCGTGTTCGCGCTCGCCTCGATCGCGTGCGCCCTGGCCCCGAACGCTGGCCTGCTCATCGCGTCCCGCGCGATCCAAGGCATCGGGGCGGCCGCGGTCGTACCGGCCACCCTCGCCCTGATCACCGAGCTCTTCACCGACCCCGCCGCACGAGCCACAGCGGTCGGACTGTGGGGCGCGGCCGGCGGCGTGGCCGCGGCGGTCGGGCCGCTGCTCGGCGGCGTGCTCCTCGACGGAATCGGCTGGCGCGCCGCTTTCTGGGTCAACGTGCCCGTCGTCGTCGCCATAGCGATTGGCGCCCTCCGGTCTCTGCCCGCCCGTACCGCGAGACCGGGCCGGCTCGACGCGGCCGGTCAGATGCTGGCGATCCTGGCGCTGGCCGGGTTGACGTTCGCGATCATCGACACCGGCGACCACGGCCTCACCGCCCGTGCGGCCGCCGGGTTCGCTGTCGCGGTCCTGGCTGCAGTCGGGTTCGTGTGGCACGAGCGCCGCAGCCGGACGCCGATGCTGCCACTGTCGATCTTCTCCGCGCCCGGATTCTCCACGGCGACGGTGGTCGGGTTCGTGCTGAACTTCAGCTTCTTCGGGCAACTGCTCGCACTCACCCTGTACATCCAGGACACCCGTGGCCTCGCACCCGCGATCGCGGGGCTCGTCATGGCCCCGCAAGCACTCGGCGCGATCATCGGCGCCCCGCTCGGCGGCCGCATCACCGCCGCACACACCCCACAGCGGGCGATGCTCACCGGCCTCGCGATCGGCACGGCAGGATTCGCGAGTCTGATGATCTTCGACACCTCTACCCCTTACCCGGTGGTGGCGATCCTGACATTCGTCGCAGGGCTGGGAATGGCGATCGCGATGCCCGCGGCGACCAGCGCCGCGGTCTCCGCCGCCCCGGACACCCTGACGGGGATCGCCGGAAGCGTGATCAACGCCGCCAGACAGACCGGCAGCGTCGTCGGCGTCGCCATGCTCGGCAGCCTCGCAACCGGGTTCGGCAACATCACCGGCTTCCGAGCCGCAGCCCTCGGCGCGGCGATCGCCTTCGCTCTCGGCCTCGCTCTCGTCCTCTGGAACGCCGTGAACAAGCAGTCGCTCTATTCCTGAAGGCGGAACCCTGCCTCGGTGTAGCGGCAGCGTCGGTTACGGCGTCGGCTCACCTGGTGGGTATGACGGTCTCGATGCGGGTGATGTCGGCTGGCGACGGCTATGAGTATCTCCTGCGCACCGTCGCCGCCGGTGACGGCGATCGTTCCCTGTCGACTCCGCTGACGAGGTACTACTCGGAGGAGGGC
>JAKDKQ010000543.1 GCA_030453295.1 Janibacter sp. | reverse complement strand
GTCAGAGACCGTGCTGACGACCTTGCGCCGGATCGCGGCCATGCACCAGCCGACGACCTCGGTGCTGACGGCGCTGGGTGGCAGTGACGCAGCGGCCAGCATCCGCACGGCCAAGCGCCTCTCGCTGCTCGTGTCCGAGGACGACTACCTGCGGCTGACGCCCGGGGCGCTCGCGGACGTGCTCCTGGAGTCGGTCGACAGCGACGAGCTGATCCGGTTGCACCGTGAGCTGGCCGAGCACGCGGCCACCCCGGCGCTCACCCGCTACCACCTGGCGCTCGCCGGTGACCCGGGGACCTCCCCCGCAGACCTGGCCTCCTCGGCCAGTGCGACCGCCGCTCGTGGGGAGCACGACCTGGCGGCCCAGCTGTACCTGATCGCCGCCGACGCGGGCACTCCCGAGCGAGCCGAGTGGATCACCTGCTGCCTGGAGAACGCCGTGATCGGCAAGGAGACACGGGTCCTGCACCGGGCCATCGAGAGCGCTGCCGAGCTCACCGAGCCGCACCAGCGGGTGCGGGCCGACCTCGCGCTGCTCGAGCTGGACGCCAGCTCCCCGGACGAGCTCCTCATCGCGGCCATGCACGCGTCCGAGCGCTACCCGGAGCTCCAGGCCCGCGTGCTGCTCCAGCGGGCCCGCATCCTCCTGGGCACACACGAGCTGCGCACAGCCCTCGAGCTGGCACAGCGGGCGGTGGGTCTGGCCGCCAAGGCTGGCCGGCCCGACCTGGAGGTGGACGCCTTGACCGTCGCCGCCGCGGTCAGCCACACCCTGGGCGAAGGGAGTGCCCGTGGCCTCATCGAGCAGGCCTCTGCGCTCGCGGGCCCACCGCGCCCCGGTCAGGTGCACACCTCGCCCCGGTACATCGCGGCCCGCTTCGCCCTGCACGACGACGACCTGCGCCGCGCGCGGTCGGAGTTCGTCGACATGCTCGACGGGGTCGGGCCCGATGCCGGCTACGACACGGTCCACGTCCTGCGCAGCCTCGTCGAGGTCGTGGCCCGGCAGGGTCGTGGCCGCGAGGCGCTGGAGCTGGCCGGGCGGGCCACCCGGGCGGCGACCCACTTCGACACCCCGGTCGCGACGACCTGGTACATCGAGACCATCGCCGAGAGCGTGGGGGGCTCCTTCGAGCGGGCCGCCACGGTGAGTGCGCGAGGTGTCGACCTGGCCCGGGAGCAGGGCGACGAGCGATATCTGCGCCGCCAGCTCGCCCATCTGGGTCTGGCCCGGCTGCACCAGGACGTGCTGGACGAGGCCGTGGCCGCCTTCCGTGAGCTGCGGGACATCGACGCGGCGAGCGGCATCGGGGACGTGACCTCCCTGCGGTGGCGCGCGGACGGCGTCACCGCGCTGGCTCTGGCCGGTGAGGTCGACGAGGCCCGAGAGCTGCTCGCCACCATCCGCGAGGCCGTCGACGCCTGGCACGGCGCGCCCGGTGTGGAGATCGCGACCGACCGTGCCGAGGCGGAGATCTGCGCGGCGAGCGGGGACCTCGACGAGGCCCGCCGACTGGC
>JAKDKQ010000107.1 GCA_030453295.1 Janibacter sp. | reverse complement strand
CTTCCGCTTCGGGACGGCCACGTCAGTTCCTCTTCTCTTCGTTGTCCACATCCCCCGACGACGACGCAAGAGGCGCGAGTGCCTCGAGTGCCGCCCACCGGGGGTCGATCAGCTCATGGTGGTGGTCCGGGTCGTCCTCGAGCCTGGCTCCACACTCGGAGCACAGTCCCGGGCAGTCCTCCCGGCACACCGGTTGGAACGGCAGGCTCGGCAGCACCGCGTCCCTCAACACCGTCTCGAGGTCGATCTTCTCGTCCACGATCTGGTGCTCGTCCTGCTCGTCGGCCTCAGCGTCCACCTCGCGGTGGTGCTGCGCCCGATCCGGCCACACGAACAGCTCCTGGAAGCGATTGTTGACCGGGAGGTCGAGATCGTCCAAACACCGCACGCACGGTCCGATCGCCGAGGCAGAGACCGTTCCTGTCACCAGCACACCCTCGTGCACGGACTCCATCCGCACCTGCAGGTCCATCATCTGGCCCTGAGGGACGGACAGCACATCCGTGCCGAAATCGGCTGGCGCCTCGGCCTGGAAGTCCACTTCATGCATCGACCCGGGTCGGCGGCCGACGTTCTTGGCATCGAGCACCAAGGACGAGGCGGGGACGTTGCGGTTCATGACTCCAGATTCCTGACGAAACGGTCCACGACACGACGACGTAGACCGACGCCCAAGACTACCGGGGTGACCCCCTTCGCCCCAAACCGGCCGAAGGGGGCGGCCTCAGGGCCGCTGCAACCGCTCCCCGAGGGCGTCGCGCACCTCGTCGGAGACGAGCCCGGTGACGTCCCCGCCGAAGCGCGCGACCTCCTTGACCAAGGACGAGGAGACGTACTCGTGGCGCGGGTCTCCGGGGAGGAAGAGGGTCTCGACGCCGGTGAGGTGACGGTTCATCAGCGCCATCGGCCACTCGTAGGAGAAGTCGGTCTCACCACGCAGCCCCTTGAGGAGCACCTGCGCGTCGAGCTCGGTGCACACGTCGACGATCAGGCGGTTGGCGAAGGCCTCCACCCGGACGTTGTCGAGGTCGGCGACCTGATCACGGATGAAACCGGCCCGTTCGTCGACGGTGAAGGTGCCCTGCTTGGCCGGGTTGTGCAGGATCGCGACGACGACCTCGTCGAAGAGCGCGGCGGCCCGCCGGAAGACATCGATGTGCCCGATGGTCACCGGGTCGTAGGACCCCGGGCAGACGGCGCGGGTCACTCGTCGGGCTGGTCGTCGTTGGGCAGCAGGCCGTCGTCGTAGGCCTGCTTGACGATGGCCTCGACATGGTCGATCGAGCCCGCGCCGCTCTCGAGCAGCTGGTTGCGCTTGGCCAGCCACGTCTCGCCGAGCTCCTGGCGCGCCGTGTCGGTGGCGTCCTCGCGGGCCGGGTTGAGGATCGACAGCTCCTCCTCGCCGATGTGGTGATTGAGCACCTCCGCGACGGCCTCGAGCGCGTCCTCGAACTTCTGCGTGTCGGTGCCCTTGGCCTGCAGGAGGTGGAGCAGCGCCTCGTTGGTGGCGGCGTGCTCCTTCTCGCCGTGCTCCTCCTCCTCGCCGTCGATGACCTTCTTCGACGTCAGCTTGGGGTAGACGATGTCCTCCTCGGCCTCGCTGTGCGCGACGAGCAGGTCGGCGAAGGCGACCCGAGCCGCGTCGCGGTCGGCGCTCTCGTCGCGCATGGCACGCATGAGGTCCTCGAGGAGGCGGTGATCCGCGGTGATCAGGTCCACGATGTCGCCCGAGGTGGGCTGCGGGATCGAGTAGTCGGTCATGGGTCCATTCCTACCCGATCCGGACTGTCGTGACACCCTCCGTCGTGCGTCAGATCTGGTAGTCGGGTGCGACCTGCGTGGCGAACCACAGGACGGTCTCGCCATAGGTCTTCGAGCCCTCGGCGACGATCCCGTCCGGCCAGGACGGCTCGGGCGAGCGGGAGGAGCGCTCGATGACGATGATCGGCTCCTGCGCGAGCCACTGGTGGGCCAGCAGCATCTCGAGGACCGAGGCGAGGGACTCCTCGGTGACGTCGTAGGGCGGGTCGGCCAGGACGAGGTCGTAGCGCAGGGAGGCCGGGCTGTTGAGCGCCTGCTCCACCGAGCAGGACTGGAGGCGGGCGCCGGACACCCCGAGGTCGGAGATGTTGGCGCGGATCGTCGCCGAGGCTCCCCGGTCGGACTCGACGAGCAGCACGCTGGCCGCGCCGCGGCTGGCCGCCTCGAGCCCCAGGGCGCCGGATCCGGCGTAGAGGTCCATGACGTGCGCGCCGTCGATGGCGTCGCGCGACTCGAGCGCGGAGAAGAGGGCCTCACGCACGCGGTCGGTGGTGGGCCTGGTGCCGTCGCCCGTGGGCGTGCGCAGTCGCCGCCCGCCGGCCTCGCCGCTGATGATCCGAGTCACGCGTCCATGATGCGCCATCACGTCGGCCGCGATCCACCCGGGCAGCAGCAGCCGCGCACCGGGCGAAGGGGGGATCAGCCCTTTTCGAGGTAGGCGGCCTGCTCGGCGTCGAGCCAGTGGTCGATCGTCTCGCGCAGATCGGGGTGACCGGCGAGCTCGGGGTCCTCCGCGAGGAGCCCCTGGGCGTCCTCGCGCGCGTGCTCGATGGTCGTGCCGTGCTTGAGCACCGACAGGTGCTGCAGCTGGCTGCGCACACCGTGCTGGGCGGTGCCCAGGACGTCGCCCTCGTGGCGCTGCTCGAGGTCGAGCTGGGCAAGCTCGAAGCCGTCCGTGGTCTCGGAGACGGAGGTCAGTCGCTCGCCGGCGCTCTCGCTCTCGGTCGCCGTCACCAGCAGGCAGATCCCGGGCTCGCCGCCGCGCCCGACGCGGCCACGCAGCTGGTGCAGCTGGGAGACGCCGAACCGGTCGGCGTCGAGGATCACCATCGTCGAGGCGTTGGGCACGTCGACCCCGACCTCGATGACCGTCGTGGAGACGAGGACGTCGACACCGCCGGAGTGGAAGCTGGCCATCACCGCGTCCTTGTCCTCGGGTGCCATCCTCCCGTGGAGCACCTCGAGGGTCAGGCCGGCCATGGCCGGGTGAGCCCGCAGCGTCTCGACGACCTCCTCCACGGCGGCGAGCGGCCGCTCCGGCCGCTCCGGCCGCTCGGCGCCGTCGCCCTCGAGCCGCTCGCCGTCGTCATTGTCGTCGTCGGCGGCGTCACCCTCGGTCACGAGGTCGATGCCGTCGAGGTCGTCGTCGTCGTTACCACCGATGCGCGGGCAGACCACGTAGGCCTGCCGACCGGCGGCGACCTCCTCGGCGACCCGCTGCCACACCCGGTCGACCCAGCCCGGTCGGTTCACCGGCACGACATGCGTCGTGATCGGTTGGCGTCCTCGCGGCAGCTCACGCAGGGTCGAGGTCTCCATGTCACCAAAGACGGTCATCGCGACCGTGCGCGGGATCGGCGTGGCCGTCATGACGAGCAGGTGCGGAGGCGTGGTCCCCTTGGCGCGCAACGCATCTCGCTGCTCGACACCGAAGCGGTGCTGCTCGTCGACGACGACCAGCGCCAGGTCGGCGAAGGTCACCTTGTCCTCCAGGAGCGCATGCGTGCCGATGACGATGCCCGCCTCCCCGGAGGCGATCTCGAGCATCGCCTCGCGACGACGTGCGGTCGACATGGATCCGGTCAGCAGCGCCACCCGGGTGGCGTGCTCGTCGCCACCGAGCATCCCGCCCTCGGCGAGGTCGCCGAGCATGGAGCGGATGGATGCCGCGTGCTGCGACGCCAGCACCTCGGTCGGGGCGAGCAGGGCGGCCTGGCCACCCGCGTCGACGGCGGCGAGCATCGCCCGCAGCGCGACGATCGTCTTGCCGGAGCCGACCTCGCCCTGCAGCAGCCGGTGCATCGGCGTGGGTCGGGCCATCTCGGCCAGGATCTCGGCCCCGACCTGCTCCTGACCTGCGGTCAGGTCGAAGGGCAACCGCTGGTCGAAGGTGGCCAGCAGCCCGCCCTCGCGCGGGGTGCGTCCCCGGGTGACCACGGCGGCCGCTGCGAGGCGACGCTGACCGAGGATGCACTGCAGGACGAAGGCCTCCTCGAACTGCAGGCGTCGCTTGCCCGCGGCGACGTCCCGGTCGTCCCGAGGTGCGTGGACGGCGCGCAGTGCGGCTCCCCGGTCGAGCAGGCTCCTGCGCTCGCGCACTGCCTCGGGGATCACGTCGACGACACCGTCGAGCTGGCCCAGGACCAGACGAACGCACCGCGTGATCGTCCACGGGTGGACACCCGGGACGTGCCGGTAGATGGGGAGCAACCCGCTGTGGTCGGCGTCGCCGAGCTCGCCGAGGGCCGCCGCCTCCTCGAGGGTCGCGTAGCCGGGGTGGGCCAGCTGGCGCTGGTGGTTGAACTCGGAGACCATGCCGGCGAAGACGAACTCGTGCCCGGGGAGCAGCTTGTGCTCGTGCCCACGGGCGTCGAAGAAGGTCACCCGCATCCGCGAGCGGCCGTCGGTGATGACGACCTCGAGCATCCGACCGCGCCGCTTGGCCATCGGCCGGGCATTGGCCGTCTCGACACGGGCGACCGCCACGAGGTAGTCGCCCACTCGCGGGTGGCCGAGGTCGGCGTCGGCCGACCGGTACCGGCGTGGCCAGAAGTCGAGCAGCTCCCCGACGGTCTCGATCCCCCGGTGCTTGGCCAGCTTGCTCGCTGCCTGCCCGCCGAGCAGACCCTTGAGCCGGGTCGACTCCTGCGCCACTACTCCGCTCCGAGGAGCAGCAGGTAGTGCGGCTGACCGCCGTCGATGACCTCGACCTCGATGCCGTCGCGCCGCGACTCGATCCAGTCGGTGATGGAGCCGACCAGCCCCTCCGGGGCATCCGCGCCGACGACCAGTGTGACCAGCTCGGTGCCGGTCGCGACGATGCCGTCGAGGACCTCTCGGGTCACCTGCTCGGCATCGGCGCCGACGATCGTGATGTCGCCGCTGACGACGCCGAGCACATCACCCACCTCACACAGGCCACCGCTCGTCAGACCCGCCTTGACCGCGACGGTGAGAGCCCCGTGCCGGGTGGCCGCGGCCGAGTGCGTCATGGCCAGGACGTTGTGCTGGGTGGAGGCACCGGGATCGAAGACCGCGAGCGCTGCCAGGCCCTGCACGGCCGTCGCGGACGAGATCACGTGCACGGTCTGGCCCTCCTGCTCGGCGGCGTGCGCGGCGGCATCCGCGGCCATGCGGGTGTCCCTGTCGTTGGGCAGGAGGATGACCTCCTGGGTGCCCGCCGATCGGACCGTGGCGAGGATCTCGCCGGCGGAGGCCCGGTGCCCGGGCCCCGACATCAGGCTGATCGCACCGGACTCCTCGAAGACCTCGGCGATCCCCGGACCGGCGGCGCAGGCCACGATGGCGACCCCAGCGCGCTGGTGTGGGGCGCGCGCCTCGAGCAGCGTCACGGCGACCCGCTGGGGCGCGGCGTGCTCGAGGCCGGCCTCAAGCGCCGCACCGATGTCGTCGGTGTGCACATGGACATTGCAGACGTCCTCGGCCGTGGACACCACGACGCTGTCCCCGATCTCGTCGAGGCGCAGACGCAGACGGGCGACGCCCTCCTCGCTCACGTCGTGCAGCAGGTACATGACCTCGTAGTCCGGCCCCTCGTGGACCCGTGGCTCCGGCGGCCCCTCGCCGCCTGTCGTGGACCAGCCGGCCCGTCGCTCCAGGGAGGGGTTGAGGGTGAACTCGTCGACGGCGAAGCGGGACGGGGTCCCGAGCTCGTGGACGACCTGGTCGAGGGCCTCGACGAAGAGCAGGTAGCCGGCACCGCCGGCGTCGACGACTCCGGCGTCGGCGAGGACCTGCAGCTGCTCGGGTGTGCGGCTCAGTGCGGCCCGTGCGGCCTCGACGCCGGCGCGCGTCATGTCCCCGAGGCCACCTCCCTCGGCCCGCACACGGGCCACCTCCAGCGCTGTGGCGTCGGCGACGCTGAGGATCGTCCCCTCCTGCGGGCGCACGACGCTCTCGCGGGCGCGCTGGGCTCCCTGCTGCACGGCGCGCACGACCGCGTCTGCGTCGACGACATCGAGGTTGCCGGCGGTGACGACCTCGCTGACGCCGCGGATCATCTGGCTGAGGATGACGCCGGAGTTGCCACGCGCGGACATCAGCGCCGATCGCGAGAGTGCGGCTGCCTCGACCGGCAACGACACCTCGCCGAAGATCCCCAATCGCTCCTGCTCGGTGCGCGCCGTGTCCAACGCCTGGTCGAGCGTGAGGTACATGTTGGTGCCGGTGTCCCCGTCGGGGACGGGGAAGACATTGAGCGCGTCGATCTCGGCCCGTCGGGCGGCGAGGGCCGCTCGGGTCACGACGACCCACCGACGGACTGACTCTGCGTCGAGGACCTCCAGCACGCCGTCAGGTTAGTGGACGGGGGTGACACTGCGGGACCAGAGCCCGCCACGACCGCTGAATGTGGCCGTCCCGGCACCGTTTTGGCCCCGCGGTCCACCCTCGGCTACTCTGTACCGGTTGCCCGGTGACGCGCCCTCCCTTCGGGTGGAGCGATCGAGCAGCATCACTCACTTACTGACGAACACAGGAGAAACCCGTGGCTGCCAACTGCGACGTCTGCGGCAAGGGACCGTCCTTCGGACACTCCATCTCGCACTCGCACCGCCGCAACAAGCGTCGCTGGAACCCCAACATCCAGCGCGTGCGCGCCAAGGTGGGCGAGGCCGGGGTGACCCCGAAGCGTCTCAATGTCTGCACTTCATGCCTCAAGGCCGGCAAGGTCAAGCGCTGACCCGAGCCTGACGAAGAAGCCGCTGCTCCCCTCACGGGGACGGCGGCTTTTTCGTGCCCCCTGATTCGCACGACCTTAAGGAGATGCGGACAAGGTGCGCACGACCTTAAGGAAATACGCACCGCGTGCGCACGACCTTAAGGAGATGCGGACAAGGTG
>JAKDKQ010000542.1 GCA_030453295.1 Janibacter sp. | reverse complement strand
CTCGGTCTCCTCCGTGACGGGGGCCGAGGACATCGTCAGGACGGTCCTGCCTTGTACCCGACACCCCGGACGGTGACGACGATCTGGGGGTTCTCCGGGTCGTGCTCGATCTTGCTGCGCAGTCGTTGCACGTGCACATTGACCAGGCGGGTGTCGCCGGCGTGCCGGTAGCCCCACACCTGCTCGAGGAGCACCTCACGGCTGAAGACCTGCCACGGCTTGCGCGCCAGGGCCACGAGCAGGTCGAACTCCAGAGGGGTCAACCCCAGGGACTGCTCGCCCCGCTTGACCGAGTGGCCGGCCACGTCGATCACCAGGTCACCGATCGTCAGGCGCTCGGGCTCCGGCTCGTCACCGCGACGCAGACGGGCCCGCAGGCGTGCGATGAGTTCTTGGGGCTTGAACGGCTTGACGATGTAGTCATCGGCGCCGGACTCGAGGCCGACGACGACGTCGACGGTGTCCGTGCGAGCAGTGAGCATGACAATGGGCACGCCGGACTCTTGTCGCAGTCGGCGGCAGATCTCGATGCCATCCATGCCGGGCAGCATCACGTCGAGGAGGACGAGGTCAGGGCGAGCCTCGTGGAAGGCGTCGATCGCACGGGCACCGTCCGCGACGTGCGCGACATCAAGGCCCTCCTTGCGCAGGACGATCCCGAGCATCTCGGCCAGAGCCTGGTCGTCGTCGACGACGAGGACACGTCCCTTCACGGTCTTCCCTTCCCACGGGTGATACGGCTCGCCCATCATCACACAGGGCCGGGGTGACCACGAGGAGCCACCGCCGATAGCGTGAGGGCGAGGCTCGGCGATCGGGCCCGCGGACGAGGGAGCCGTACCCGCACCACGACAAGACGGACTCACGAAGGAGTCCCATGTCGTGGATCGTGCTCATCGTCTCGGGGATGCTCGAGGCCGTCTGGGCCAGTGCCTTGGCTGCCTCCCGCGGGTTCACCCGGCCCATCGCCTCGGCCGTCTTCGTCGTCTCACTGACCGCCAGCATGCTCGGCTTGGCATGGGCGATGACGAGCATCCCCACCGGGACCGCGTATGCGGTCTGGGTCGGGATCGGCGCCACCCTCACCGTCGCGTGGTCCATGGCGAAGGGGGACGAGCTCGCCTCCTTCGCCCGGCTGGCACTCCTCGCCCTGCTCGTCGGGTGCGTCGTCGGTCTCAAGGTGGTGGCCTGACATGCCGTGGGCGATCCTGCTGCTCAGCGCCGTCCTCGAGGCCGTGTGGGCCACGGCGCTCGGCCACTCCGACGGCTTCAGCAACCCGGCGGCGACGGCCGTCTTCCTCACCGCGCTGGCACTCAGCATGAGTGGCTTGGGTTTTGCGGTACGCACCATCCCTATCGGCACGGGCTATGCCGTCTGGACCGGGGTCGGTGCCGCCCTCACCGTCACCTGGGCGATGGCCGCCGGCGACGAGTCCTTCTCCCCCACCAAGGCCCTGCTGCTCGCCGGCATCATCGCCGCCGTCATCGGCCTCAAGCTCGTCCCCACCCGCGCACGACCTTAA
>JAKDKQ010000541.1 GCA_030453295.1 Janibacter sp. | reverse complement strand
GCTTGTCCACCCCCTTCGCACGAAGGGAGGAGACCGCTCTTGGTCGATCGGTCGTGACGTGACCACTCGTCCGGGTCTAGTGAGGTGCACGCTCTCGGTGAGGCCGTGCGCCCGTTCTTCCGGAAGGCTCGCCGCTGATGACGGCTCGAACGCCTGTGGTCACCAGTGTAGGTCCATGGCGAAGGGGTCTGTACAGGGCCGCTACCATGGGGACAGCACTGCCGCGAGGCAGTCGCGATCCTCAGGGGAAGCCGGTGCAATTCCGGCGCTGTCCCGCAACCGTGAGCCGCTCGTCGGCAAGCCGGAGCACCTGACATCGCGAGGCTCCACCACCACCCGTCGAGGACAACGGGTCGAGCCCGACGCACTCCGCGCCCGGGTCAAGACCAACGGTCCACCCGAAAGGTCGCCACAGATGCGCTCCCTCCCCACCCTGGCTCTCACCGCCTCCGTCGGCGTCCTGGGCCTCGCCCTGGCCCCCGCCGCCTCGGCCGCCACCCCCGATGGTTCCGTCGCCTACCTGGCAGCGCAGCTCGAGGCCGGCGGCGACCGGCTGGTCACCGAGTACGGCGGACAGAGCTTCGACGACCTCGGGCTGACGATCGACGCCGTCCTCGGCATGTCGGCCGCCGGGACGGGCGGCGACGCGTCGAGCGCCGCCACCGACTACCTCGTGGCCCATGCCGGTACGTACTACGGCTACGGCGACGAGGTCTACTCCGCCGCGACTGCCAAGCTGTTGACCTTCGCCAGCGCCCGTGGCCTGGACCCGCGCAATGTGGGCGGCACCGACCTCGTCACGCAGCTCCAGTCCCTCGAGCAGGCAAACGGCCAGTTCACCGACCAGTCCGAGTACGGGGACTACTCCAACACGCTGGGCCAGTCCTTCGGGATCATCGGCCTGAAGCGTGCGGGCACCAACCCCTCGACGGCCTCGGTCGACTTCCTCCTCGCGCAGCAGTGCGACGACGGCGGCTTCAGCCTGGAGTTCACGGACGGCTGCCTCTCCGACCCCGACGCCACCTCGACGGCCGTCCAGGCGCTCGACGTCGTCGGCGGCCACGACGCTGCGATCCAGGCCGCGGCCGACTACCTCGAGAGCCGTCAGGACAGCAGCGGCGGTGTCGGCGGCGGTTCGACCACCGAGGGCAGCAATGCCAACAGCACCGGCCTGGCCGCGGTCGCCTTCCGCCTGGCCGGTCGCGATGGCGCCCGCACCGATGCCCTGGGATACCTCGACGCGTTGACCTTCGGCTGCGACACCCCGGCGCTGGCCGGCGCCGTCGCCTACAACACGAGCGACTTCGACGCGGCCGTGGCCACGGGTGAGAGCGCCGCCCCGGATGGCACGATCACCCGCTCCACCGCGCAGGCCCTGCTCGGTCAGACCGACCAGTCCTATGCCACCGTCACCTCCGCCGGCCAGACCGCGGCCACCCCGGAGCTCGACTGCGCCGCGCCGCCGGCCCCCGGCGACGACACGGACGCCGGCTCCGGCGACAGCGACGGCACGGGCACGGGCACGG
>JAKDKQ010000540.1 GCA_030453295.1 Janibacter sp. | reverse complement strand
CGGTCGAGCTGTCGATCGTCGCCTCGGCGCCATCCATGCCGGCCATGTGATCGGCGTCCAGGACGACCTCGGTACCCTCTTCCAGCGGCGCGTCGCCGGGGTCCTCCAGCTCCTCGTGAACGACCCACTTGTGGTCCGTGACCCGCTCACCGCCGTCCGTGGGCGTGTAGCTGACGGAGTAGGCCGTCGTGTCGAAGGCGCCCGAGATGGTCGCCTCGGCCCCCTTCATCCCCGGCATGTGGTCAGCAGTCAACGTCACCCTCGTGCCCACGGGATACGTCGGCGAGCTCGCCTTCTCCATACCCTCCGGAGGAGGCCCGCCCTCGGGCTTGTGGGCATGGCCTCCCATTGCCCCACTCGTTTCACTGCCGGACGCAGACGAGTGGGACGTCATCGACGACTGCGGCGAGTCGTCCTCAGCAGCGCCTCCGCACCCTGCAAGCAGCGCGACTGCTGCAGCAGCAGCAATCGCGACCGCGCAAACCTTCCGATTGGCCGTTGTCATACCCTCTCCCTTCACTTGTGTCTTCTCAACCGTATACCCCTTCGGGGTATCGTGAATCGTGCTGGTGAGTGGCCAGCGAACCGGCCGCGTGTTTCGGGATACCTCGCTCGGGTACTTCCCGAACTCGCTACGCGCCGCAAGGTCGGCCTTCGCGTCGCTCGACCGTATGAAGGAGCCAAGCATGCACACCGTGGAGCAAATGCTCGAGGCCTACCCGAAGGACTTGGGGAACATCGACAGGGCCAAGTGGACCGAATGCATCCAAGCCTGCTTCGAATGTGCCCAGACCTGCACTGCCTGTGCCGATGCCTGTCTGAGCGAAGACACGGTCGCGGACCTCACCAAATGCATCCGCGCCAACCTCGACTGCGCGGACATCTGCACGACCACCGGATCGGCGCTCTCGCGCCACACCGGCTATGACGCCAATGTCACGCGGGCCCTTCTTGAGGTCTGCGCAACAGCGTGCACGTCGTGCGGCGACAGCTGCGAGAAGCATGCCTCGATGCACGAGCACTGCCGCATCTGCGCCGAGGCGTGCCGGCGGTGCGAGCAGGCGTGCCGCGAGCTGATCAACTCACTCAATTGACTGTCCACCGGGCGCGAATCGTGCGCCACCCCCGGTCCGGCCAGACGGACCATCAAGGTCTGGATGAAGGCCACCCGATGATGCACAGGGACGGCGACGACGGGTCACTGAACCAGTGTCTGAGTGGTCGTTCCTGCATCCGTGGTGCTGATCACGCGCCCATCGACAGACGCGATGATCTCCAGCTGCCCGTCGCTGGTGCGGCCCGCCCACAGCGCTTCGGCCTGACCGATGCTCTCGGGATGAAGGGTCCAGGTCTGGCCGGCGTCCCTGCTGGTCGCCAGTCTTCCTTCGGCTGACGAGGTCACGATGGTCTCTTCGTCGGCCCAAGCGACGAGGACGGCGGTCTGCGGTGGGTCGAGAGAGCTCCAGGTCGCCCCTTGATCCTGGCTCATGAGCAGGCCGGCGCTGGTGGTGGCCAGCAACTTCCCGGACGTGG
>JAKDKQ010000539.1 GCA_030453295.1 Janibacter sp. | reverse complement strand
CTCATGGACCTCGGGTCGAAGGGAGTCGCCGTCCAGCGGATCGACTCCCGCACCCGGGCGACGACCGAGGTCATCCTGCCGCTCGACGAGCTGCAGGTCGGCGACCACTTCATCGTGCGCCCCGGCGAAAAGGTGGCGACGGACGGCGTCGTCCTCGACGGCACGAGCTCCATCGACACCTCGCTCGTCACCGGCGAGTCCGTGCCCGTGGACGTGCGTGCCGGTGACGCCCTCGACGCCGGCACGGTCAACACCTCCGGCCGGCTGATCGTCGAGGCGACCGCGGTCGGCGCGGACACCACCTATTCACAGATCGTGCGGCTCGTCGAGCAGGCCCAGACGGGCAAGGCCGATGTGCAGCGGCTCGCTGACCGGGTCTCCGCCGTCTTCGTCCCCGTGGTCCTCGGCCTGGCGCTGCTGACCTTTGTCGGCTGGTGGATCGGGTCCGGCTCGGCCACGACCGCGATCGGTGTCGCCGTCACCGTCCTGATCATCGCCTGCCCGTGCGCGCTCGGCCTGGCCACGCCGATGGCCCTGCTCGTCGGCACGAGCCGCGGCGCCCAGCGCGGCGTGCTCATCAAGGGCCCCCAGGTCCTCGAGGACACCCGCCGCATCGACACGATCGTGCTCGACAAGACCGGGACGATCACGACCGGCATCGCGCAGGTCACCGACCTGGCCGCCGCGCCCGGCCTGCACCCGGCCGCCGTGCTCACCGCGGCCGCTGCCGTCGAGTCCGGCAGCGAGCACCCCATCGCCCGGGCCATCGTGCGTCGCGCCCAGGACAAGGGCATCAAGATCCCGACGATCCGGGACTTCGAGAACCTCCCGGGCTCCGGTGCCGTCGCGACGATCAAGGACACCCGCGTCACCGTCGGTCGCGCCGACCTCTTCGACGAGGTGCCGGCCGAGCTGGCCACCCTCGAGCGCTCCGGCACGACGGTCTTCGTCGGCTGGGACGGCACCGCCCGCGGAGCGCTGACGGTCGCCGACGAGGTGCGCGACACCTCCGGCGACGCGATCCGTGCGCTGCGCGCCGAGGGGCTGCAGGTCTGGCTGCTGAGCGGCGACAACGAGCACAACGCGACGACGATCGCGGCCAAGGTCGGGATCGACCCGGAGCACGTCATCGCCGACGTCCGCCCGCAGGACAAGCACGACGTCATCGAGCAGATGCAGACCGAGGGCCGGGTCGTCGCCATGGTCGGTGACGGTGTCAACGACGCTGCGGCCATCGTCAAGGCCGACCTCGGCATGGCCATGGGCACCGGCACCGATGTCGCCATGGAGTCGGCCGACATCGTCCTCGTGCACGCCGACCTCGAGTCCGTCCCGCGCGCGATCGCCCTCTCCCGGGAGACGCTCAAGGTGATCAAGCAAAACCTGGGCTGGGCCTTCGGCTACAACATCGCCGCCATCCCGCTCGCGATGGCCGGCCTGCTCAACCCGATGATCGCCGGCGCCGCGATGGCCCTGAGCTCGGTGCTCGTGGTGCTCAACTCGCTGCGCCTGCGGGGTGCGATCGACGACTGA
>JAKDKQ010000538.1 GCA_030453295.1 Janibacter sp. | reverse complement strand
CCGGGGTGCGCTGGGCCAGCGCCTGCTGCGCAGCGCGCACGACGTGGAAGGCCTCGCGCAGGGTGCGTTGCTCGAAGGGGGTCAGCTCGCTCGGTCGCAGCCACGAGTCGGGGATGGCGCCGGCGGCAGCCTGCCGGGACTGGTGCGCGAGACGCACGTGCGAGATGAACTCGAGGGCGTCGACGAGGCTGGCGGCGACGGCCGGGTCGAGCGCACCGACACGGCCCGCGGCGAGCAGCCGCGAGCGGGTGTTGACCGAGACGAGCCCGGCTCCGAGCGCGTGGGCGCGAGCGAGATCGACGATGGCACCGACGCCGCCGCGCTTGAGGTCGAGCGTGTCCTTGTGGTCCCCGGAGCGAGCCAGGACGAACCCGCGGAAGAAGCCGAGGGGCGGCTCGTTGGCCACGGCCGCGGCCACGAGGTGGCCGAGGAAGTTGTGCCCCTGCGGCGCCCAGGTCGCGATGTCCTCCGCGAGGCGGGCGTGCAGGGCCTCGTCCCCAGCGAGGGGGCGGGAGTCGAAGAAGATGCTGGCCGTGAGGACGGCATCGGAGGTCGGCTCGTGGATCCACTGCCGGAACTCGCGCCGCCAACCGGTCAGCCGCTGTCGCCAGCGTGGGTTGCTCGCCATGACATCGCCCTCGCAGCGCGGATATCCGCAGGCCTCCAGGCCGGCGACGACGATCTCGGCCAGGGCCCCGATGTAGTCCTCGGCGCCCTCTGGCGCGTCGTCGGCGAGGATCACCGCGTGGTCCTGGTCGCCTCCCAGCGCCTGCTCGTGCCGAGCCCTGGAGCCCAGAGTCATCCAGCAGTAGCGCGGTGGCGGACCGTGACCCGCCGCGGTGAGCTCGTCCTCGGCGAGAGTGATGAGCCGACGCTCGATGGCGTCCCCGACCGTCGTGACCACGCGGGTGATGTCGCCGGCGGCCACGTCCTGGCCGACGAGCTGCTCGACGAGTCGGGGCAGGCGCTGCGCCATCGCGACGACCCCGGCGACATCGGGCTGCTTCGAGACATCGCCGACGATGTGCACCATGTTGACCCGCTCCAGGCGCATGAGGTCCGTCGTCGTGACGACTCCGAGCGGCCGCCCGCCCTCGACCACCGGCAGGTGGTGGATCGTGCGCTCGGTCATCGTCACCAGCAGCTCCAGCGCGGAGGCGTCCGCGGCCGCGACGACGGGGTCGGGCGTCATCACCGAGGTCACCGGCCCCGCAGGGTCGAGGCCCGCGGCGACGACCCGGCGGCGCAGGTCACGGTCGGTGAGGATACCGGCCAGTCCCTGCCCGTCCATGACCAGGAGGGAGGACACCCCTTCGTCGGTCATCACGCGGGCGGCCTCGGCGATCGTGACGTCGTCGGGGACCGAGACGGGCTCCCTGTGGACCAGGTCGCGCGCGGAGGTACGCAGGATCGCCTCGCCCGCCGGGTTCGTCGCGACCGACGAGGCCGCCGTCCGCAGCCGGTCCGCCCGCTCGGCGTCGAAGTGGTCAGCGAAGTCGGGATGCGCCTGCGACAGCTCGTGGAAGACCTCGCCGGGGAGGTGCAG
>JAKDKQ010000537.1 GCA_030453295.1 Janibacter sp. | reverse complement strand
TCGTGCTCGACAAGGAGGGTCGGGTCGGCGCCCACCAGAGCAGTCACAACTCGGGTGTCGTCCACGCGGGCGTCTACTACCCGCCCGGCTCGCTCAAGGCGCGCCTGTGCCGACGCGGGGTCGGGCTGCTGCGCGACTACACGCGCGACAAGGGCATCCCCTACGACGAGGTGGGCAAGGTCGTCGTGGCCGTCGACCGTGCTGACGAGGAGCGCCTGGCCGAGGTGCACCGGCGCTCCGTGGCCAACGGTGTCCCCCGCATCACCAGGGTCGGGCCCGAGGGGCTGCGCGACCTCGAGCCGCACGTGCGGGGCCGGGCCGCGCTGCACTCGCCGACGACCGCGATCACCGACTTCCCCGCGGTGGCCCGGGCGCTCGCCGACGATGTCACCACGGGCGAAGGGAGGGTCCTGCTCGGCCACGAGGTGGTGGCGATCCGCCCCCTTCGGTCCGGTGTGGAGGTGCTCGTCGACCACGAGGGGGAGCGAACCCGCATTGCCGCCGACCGGCTCGTCATCTGCGCAGGCCTGCACGTCGACCGGCTGGCCAGGATGGCCGGCGGCGACGCGGACCCGCGGATCGTGCCCTTCCGCGGCGAGTACCACCTGCTCGCGGCCGAGCGGGCCGATCTCGTGCGCGGACTCGTCTACCCGGTACCCGACCCGAGCCTGCCCTTCCTCGGGGTGCACCTCACCCGGCGGGTCGACGGCAGCGTCGACGTCGGCCCCAATGCGGTCCTGGCCGCTGCCCGTGAGGGCTACCGGCTGCGTGACCTCCACCTGCACGACGTCATCGAGACCCTCAGCTGGCCCGGGATGCGTCCGGTCGCTGCTCGTCACTGGCGCACCGGTGCGCAGGAGATGCTCGGCTCGCTCTCCGCGCGTCATTTCGCCCAGGCGGCCCGACGCTATGTGCCGGCGCTGCGCGACGCCGACCTCGTGCCGGGCGGCGCCGGTGTCCGCGCCCAAGCCGTTGGTCGCGACGGCTCGCTCCTCGACGACTTCGTCATCGAGCAGATCGGACCGGTCACCGCCGTGCGCAATGCTCCGTCGCCCGCAGCGACGTCGAGCCTGGCGATCGCCGAGGAGGTGGTCGGCCGTCTGCGCGGCTGAGCGTCAGAGCACCGAGCGCAGGTGCTCCGTGGCGCGCGCGTACAGGCGGTCGACACTGGTCAGTGCCTCGTCGGTGCCGGGCAGGATCGTCTCCACGTACATCCCGCTCTCCTCGCGCATGACCCACGAGGTGGCGTTGGTGTCGCGCCCTCCTCGCGAGACAAGGACCGTGTCGGCCCCGGCCCAGGTCGTCGCCCCGGGCAGGTGGCGCAGGTCCATGTACGACAGCATGAAGCGTTCGCCGACCTGCGAGAGGGTGACGCCGAGGGTCTGCTCGACGACGTCATAGATCTTGACCGCGGGCAGCTGTGAGGCGCCCCGGGCCGTGCGGAAGGCCTGCCGCACCCGGCCGGCGACCTCGACGATGTCGCCGCCCTCGAGGTCGATGTGCACGGGCATGACGTTGATGAACCACCCCGCGGACAGCAGCCACTC
>JAKDKQ010000536.1 GCA_030453295.1 Janibacter sp. | reverse complement strand
GCGGTGTGTGGGCACGCGTCTCAGGATACGTGCGCGTGGGCCAGCAACCAGTCGCGCAGGCGCAGCGTCGACAGGCAGTCGTACTCGTTGTACTGGCGCAGGTCCTCCAGACGCAGCGCCGCCTGCGCCTCGTCGCCCACGGCGACGGCCTCCCGGTAGCGCTGGTACTCGATGATCGAGTCGCCGCCGGCGGTCACGCCGTCGGCGTCGCGCAGGTCATCGCCCATGTAGAGCGGCTCCAGCCGCTTGATCGAGTACGACGGGCTGCCCACGCGCACCGCCGACTTGACCGCGGCGTAGAGGTCGACGAAGACACCGCGCTCGAGCAGGTCGGCGACCTCCTGCTCGTGGACACCGTGCCGTGCGGCCAGCCGGGTGAGGGCGCTGCGCTCGTAGCCGGAGTAGTGGAAGACGTGCAGGTCGGGCCAGCGCTGCAGCCGCTCGCGCAGCCAGTCGACGAAGCCGACGAGCGCCGCGCGCTCCTGCTCGCGGTCATGGGCCCAGAAGGGGACGAACTCGCCGCCAGCGGTGAGGGACCCGAAGAGGTACTCCAGGCCGAAGTCCTCCTCGCCGCTCCCGCGCCACATCGGGTCGCCCTCGAAGTCGAAGAAGACGTCACCGTCGCTGGGGGAGGGCAGCGCCGCGAGGGCCTCGGGGGCGAAGACCTCGTAGGCCAGGGGCTGCTCGGCCGTGGGCTCGACGAGCTGCAGGGAGGCCTGGCTGCGCAGCACGGCCAGACGGGTGTCGTCCAGCCCCTCGACGGGGTCGACCCGGGCCGCGAGCGCAGCGACCGTGCTCACCCCGGACTCCAGCAGCAGGCGCCGCGTGGAGGAGTGCACCCCTGCGACCAGCCCGACGTCACCACGCTCGGACAGCTCGGCGCGGCAGACGTCGCAGTGCAGGCAGGCCCGCCAGCGCGCATCGCCCCAGGTGACCGGGCTCCCTTCGCCCTGGTGGGTGTCGAGCACCTCAAGCACCCGGGCCCGGGCCGCGGACAGGTCGCCGGCGATCTCCTCGCGGGGTGTGTCGACGACCGACCCGTCGCCCAGGATCAACCGGACGAAGGGAGCGACGGCCACCCCGCTGTCATCGAGCGCCTGGGCGTAGGCGGCCACCTGCACCAGCGCGTCCTGCCTGACGGACCGGGCCAGCTTGGTCTCGGCGACGACCCACATCCCGGAGTCGTCGCGCAGCAGGTGGTCGGCCCGTCCCTGGAAGCGTGCGCCCCGCACCGCGGCCTGGTGGACGAGCCGGGTGCCCGGGTCGCCCAGGACCGCGAGGACGGCCTCGGGAGCCAGCGCGTGGGCGTCCACGACGCCCACGCCGACCTCCTGCGTCAGGGCCTCGGTGACCTCGTGCTCGCGCTCGCGACCCAGGTCGCCGAAGCGCGCCCGGATCGGGTCGGGCTCGGCCGGCACGCTCTCGCGCCGTCCCAGCCGCACATCGGCCGTGACGAGCAGCCCGTACTCGCAGCGGAGCCCGGCGCGCAGGTCACTCGATGTGATGACCGCGGGCTGGGGGAGGCCGGCGACGAGGGGGAAGTCCATG
>JAKDKQ010000106.1 GCA_030453295.1 Janibacter sp. | reverse complement strand
GCGCCGAGCTGGCTGAGCACGCCCGTGGCGCCGACGAAGACGCGGTGGATCATCGCGTACTCGCGGGGCATGTTCATCCGCAGGCCGGTGGCGAACTCGGGTGCTCGCAGGTCGGTGACCCCCTTGGCCGCGCCACGCAGCCACTCGCGGGTGAAGGCGTGCTGCGGCTCGCGCAGCGGCTCGATGAAGGGGAGGACGTAGGCCAGCACCTCGTCGGCGTCGACCTCGATGCCGGGCAGGACGAAGCCTTCGCTGCGCAGTCCGTCGAGGACCCCCTGCGCGTCACCGGCGAGAGCATGCCGCACGAGCCGCCCGATGATCGGTGGGATCCCCCCGGGCAGCCGGGCGACCGCGCCGAAGTCGAGGACCCCGAGGCGACCGTCAGGCGTGAGGCGGAAGTTGCCCGGGTGCGGGTCGGCGTGGAGCAACCCGGCGCGACCCGGCCCGTCGAGGAGGAACTCCAGGTAGAGCTGACCGACGCGGTCGCGGACGTCCTGCTCACCGTGGCGGATGACCTGGCTGAGCGAGGCCCCCTCAAGCCACTCGCCGACGAGCACGTGCCTGGTCTGGAGGACGACATCGGGCACGGCGACGTCGGGGTCATCGCGGAAGGCCTCGGCGAAGGCCCGCTGGTTGGCGGCCTCGAGGCCGTAGTCGAGCTCCTCGTCGGCAGCGGCCAGGAGCTCATCGGTCACCGGCTTGATGTCGACGGCCGGCATCCACGTCGTTGCCACACGGGCGAGTCGGGCGATCTGCTGCAGGTCCGAGCGCAGCGCCTTGTCGGCGCCGGGGTACTGCACCTTGACCGCGATGATCCGTCCGTCCGCGGCGACGCCCCGGTGGACCTGGCCGATGGAGGCTGCTGCGACGGGGGTGTCCTCGATGTCGACCTGGTCACGCCAACGGGCGCCGAGGTCGCGAGCGAGGATCTCGTGGACCTCGGGCGTCGACATCGGTGGGGCGGCGTCCTGCAGCCGCACGAGCATCTCCCGGTAGGGCTCGACGAAGTCCTCCGGCATGGCTGCCTCGAGCACCGAGAGCGCCTGGCCGACCTTCATCGCGCCACCCTTGAGCGAGCCCAGGACGGCGAAGAGCTGCTCCGCGGTGCGCCGCTGGATCTCCTCGTTGACGACCTCAGCGGGGGTGCCGGTCAGGCGTCGGCCCATGCCGCGTGCGCTGCGCCCGGCATGGCCGAGCGGCAGGGAGGCGAGCCGCGCGGCACGACCGGCGGCTCCTCGTGGGATCTGGCTCACCCCGCCATTGTGTCTCCCCACCCTGACTGGAGTCTGGACCCCCTCCGCCGCGTGGGTGTCGCACCGCCTCCAGCGACATCGGCCGGGCTGCCGCACTCGGGGCACCCGGGGTGCGCCGGCCACCGGTGTCGCTCGAGGGTCGGGCCGGGGGTCGCGACCTCGAAGGACCACTCGGGCGTCGTCAGCCGGCCCGCGACGTGGTCCAGGACCAGGGCGGTGGTCAGGCCGGCGGCGACCAGCCGGAGCGCGGGTAGCCCGTCGGCGGGCTCCGGGCCGGTGACCCGGGGACGGATGAGCTGGGCACGCAGGTGCGGCCAGTCGGGGTCGACGCTCATCCGGGTGAGGTCGAGGCAGTAGAGGCAGGGCTGTCCACCCGGGGTGATGATCGGCCCGATGCTCGCGTGGTCCGGCTGACACCACAGCGGCAGGACCGGGGTGCCGGCGGCCAGCCACGGCTGCGCTGCGGCTGGGTCCGCGGGCGCGGGGCTGACGATGACGGCCAGGTCGGGGCAGCCGACTTCGCCGCCGGCACGCACCCGGGTGACATCCACCTGCTCACCCTGACGCAGGACATCGGTGAGCAGCGCGGGCAGCGCCCCGGACCCGACGACCGCGACCGAGGGCAGGTGATCGGTCACGACGGGGGAGAGCAGGCCGCGGGCGATGAGCCGGTCGAGCACGTCCGTGGCGCGGCCCGGCTCGATCCCCTCCAGCGACGCCGTGGTGAGCGCCTCCGTCAACGCGCGCTCGGGGTCCAGCGCGGCCAGCCAGCGGACCTCGGCGTCGGTGAGCCCGATGAGGCGCACCGAGCGCGGCCCGACACCGAGCTGCACGCTCCCGTCCGGCCGACGAAGGGGGCGCAGCCGCGCCCCGCGTGGGGGAAGGGGTGGTGAGTGCATCATCGCTCGCTCAGTCAGCAGGGGGCAGTGACCTCCCACTGTGGCGGAGTCCGCGCCCACGCGTCGACGGTCATCCACAGGCCTGCGGAGCGGGTCAGCGCCCCAGCGCGATGAGCTCGCGGATCGAGTCCTCGGTGTCGGGCGGGAGGGCCTCGATCGGCCACCACGCGACGTCCAGCGACTCCTCGGAGACGACCGGCTCGCTCCCGGCGGCCGCCACCGCGACCCACCGCAGGTCGAGGTGCTCGGTGCACCGGGTGAAGCCCGACCCGAGGGCGTGCCGGTCCAGCTGTGCCAGCGCCGGCCGCAGGGTCAGTGCCCCCTCAGGCAGCCCCGACTCCTCGACCGCCTCGCGCAGCGCGGAGGCAGCGACGGATGGGTCGCTCGCCTCGATGTGCCCGCCGAACTGCAACCACCGACGCACCTTGCGGTGCAGGGTCAGCAGCACCCGCTCGCCCGCCTCGTCGATGACGAGGCAGGAGGCGGTGAAGTGCGCCGGCGGGCCCGCCTTGGCGCTCGCGTCCTCGTGGGTGTCGAGGTGGGCCAGGTAGTCCTGCCGCAGCCGCTCCTGAGCCGCCGAGGGCGCGCTCCATCCGGTGAGGAGCGAGCGCAGGTCAGCATCGAGGTGGGCGTGCGTGCTCACGAGCCCTCTTCGTCCGCCTCGCGCAGGATCGACTCGAGGGCGGCGTCGAGGTCGGCGCTCCCCGAGGACCCGCCCGTAGCGGTGCGCTCGACGAAACCCAGCACGTCGTCGAGGTCGGCACCCGTGGGCGCGACATCGGGGTGGGCCCACACGGCATCGCGACCGGTAGCACCGACGCGCTCCTCGAGGGCGGCGAAGAGGTTGGCCGCATCGCGCAGTCGTCGCGGCCGCAGCTCGAGGCCGACGAGCCCGGCGAAGGTCTTCTCCGCCGGGCCGCCCGTCGCGCGACGCCGCCGGATGGTCTCGGTCATGCCCGCGGTGTGCGGCAGGTGGTCGCGGGTCGCGGAGGCGGCGACGTGGTCGACCCAGCCCTCGACGAGAGCCAGCCAGGTCTCGAGCTGGACGAGTGCATGCCGTTGTGGCGCAGTGGGGCTCGGGTTGAGGAAGCCGCCGGTGAGCGCGTCCTGCAGCGCCGCCGGGTCGGACGGGTCGACCTCGCGCACGGCGGCATCGATGGCGTCGGTGTCGATGGCGATGCCCCGGGCGTAGGACTGCACGGCCGCGAGGATCTGCGGACCGATCCACGGCACGGCGGTGAAGAGACGCATGCGGGCTGTCTCACGGGCGGCCAGGTGCAGCCACACCTCGTCGAGCGTGACGTCCAGCCCCTCGGCGAAGCCCGCCACATTGCCCGGCAGCAGCGCCACCTGCGTGGTGAGCAGCGGGACGCCGACCTCGGTCGCGGTGAGCGTGTCGGAGGAGAGCGTGCCCACGGCCTCGGCGGTCTGTCCCGTGATGAGGGTGGAGGCCATCGTGTCGACGAAGGGAGCCAGCTGCTGCTTGAGCATCGACAGGTCCATCCCGGCGGGCAGACCCATCGCCTGCAGGTCGGGGGCATCGGCATCGCCGAGGCGCGCCGTCATCGAGTCGCGGATCGCGGCGGACAGCCCGTCGGCGACCGGGTCGACGAGCGAGGCCCACACGGGCATCGTCGCCTCGACCCACTGCGCGCGTGACAGGGCGGCACCGGTGAGCGCGGGGGCCTCGAAGTCGGTCACCTGGTCCAGCCACATCGAGGCGACGCGCACGGCCTGCTCGGCGAGGTCGCGCTCGCGGGCGCCCATCTCGTGGTCCTCGGACTCGGCCTGCTCCTGCGCGGCGGTGGTCGCGGCGGCGACGTCCACGCCCTTGCGCTGGGCGCCGGGGGTGAACATCGTCTTGATCTGGGAGGTCATGGCGGCCACCTGGGCGGGGTCGGCATCGGCGATGCCCATGGCCTTCAGCTGCTCGACGAGCTGGGGCGGCAGGTCGCGGCCACCGTTGAGGTCCCGGAAGATCTTCATGATCTCCGGGGGGAGCCCGTCGTCCCCGGGGGAACCGGACGGGGTGCTGGGGTCGTTGCTCACGTCGGCGTCTCGTCTCTTCCTGAGAGGATGTCCTGTCCTTCAACCCAACCACGACTGGCCCCGGATGGTTCCCTCCGGGGCAGGAGGTCCCGTGACCGATCCGGTCCACACCGTCCCGCGCAGCGAGCGCATTGCCCGATGGATCCTCGCCGTGGCCTTCGTCATCCTCGTCGTCGTCATCGGCGGCATGCTCATCAAGGTGCCCTATGCCGTGGAGCGTCCCGGCCCGGCCACCGACACCTTGGGCACGCTCGACGACGGCACCCAGCTCGTGCAGGTGTCGGGGGCCAAGAGCTACCCGACGGACGGTGCCTTGTACTTCACGACGGTGCGCGTGCTGGGTGGACCGGAGCGGCACATCACCGGCTGGGAGTGGGTCATGGGTCACCTCGACAGCAACTCCAGGGTCCTGCCGGAGGAGCAGGTCTTCCCGCAGGACACCTCGGAGGCGGAGATCGAGGAGATGAACGCCGCCCAGATGCAGGGCTCGCAGAAGACCTCGATCGCCGTCGGCATGCGCAGCACCGGGGCCAAGGTTCCGCAGACCAACCTCGTCGGCTCGATCGCCAAGGGGTACCCGGCCTCCGGCACGCTGGAGCTCGAGGACGAGATCGTCTCCGTCGACGGCAAGCAGACCTCGACGGTCGAGGACGTCGTCGACGGCATCTCCGACCGCAAGGCCGGGGACGAGGTCACCCTCGCGGTGCGCCGGGACGGCACGCAGCGTGAGGTCACGGTGACGACGACCGACCTCGGGGGTGGCCGCGCGGGTGTCGGCATCGGCATCGAGGCGAAGTACGACTACCCCTTCGAGGTGCGCATCGACGCCGGCAACGTCGGCGGCCCCAGCGCCGGGATGATGTTTGCCCTCGCGGTCCGCGACCGGCTCACCCCGGGTGCGATGACCGGCGGCGAGCAGATCGCCGGCACCGGCACGATCGACGACTCCGGCACCGTCGGCCCGATCGGGGGCATCGCGCAGAAGATGGTCGGCGCGCAGCAGAGCGGAGCCACGTGGTTCCTGGCCCCGGAGAGCAACTGCGGCGATGTCGTCGGGCACGTGCCGGAGGGCCTGGGCGTGGTGCCGGTCGGCGACTTCACCGACGCCAGCGACACCGTTGAGTCCATCGCGAAGGGGGACACCGCGGACTTCCCGACGTGCGAGGACGTCGTCAACGCTCCCTGAGGAGCTCGCGCAGAGCAAGCTCCTCGGACCGAACCCTGAGGAGGTCGCGCAGCGACCGTCTCGAAGGGTCAGCCCTGCAGCGTCGCCCGCAGCGCGTGGACCAGGCCGGGGGCGATGTCCTCACCCGTGGCGACGCGGTCGTCGCGGTCGTTGGCTCGCTGGCGCAGCAGGCACACGGCGCGCCCGTCGCGGTGGACGGCGACGAGCAGGCGGACGTCTTCGCGCTGGGGATGCTCGGACAGGGCGTCGACGGCGGCGGTCGGGTCCTGCGGCAGGTCGCGCTCGGCGCCCGGCGGGATGACGATGCGCTCGACGGCCAGGGCGACGCCGTCGACGGAGTCGGGCCAGGCCATCCGGCCGAGCAGTGACTCGAGGTTGGCGGTGCGCGGCAGGTCCTCCTGCTCGATGGCGCTCAGTGCCCCGGGGGCCTGGTCGGCGGCGCTGTCGAGCGAAGCGGCCAGCTGCGGCTCGGCGGCGATGAGCGCGGCCGTGTCGACGAGGGCGAAGACGCGCGGGTTCTGGTCCCACCCGGACGAGGCGACGTGGCGCTCGGTCTCGAGGGCAGCGACGGCCAGCGGCTCGGCCGTGGGTGTGCTGTCGCTGGGAGAGCTGTCATGGGGGGCGCTGGGGGATGACGAGTCGGGCACGAGGACCATGCTGCCCTACGCCGCCACAGGTGGGATGGGTACGGTGTCCCCACCATGAGCAGCGCGAGTTGGCCGGATGACGAAGGGGGCGCTCCGCCGCCCCGGGACGAGGGTCCGCCCTCCCGACGTGTGCCCACGAGCAGGTTGGCCAAGACGGCGGCGATCATCGCCGTGGTGCTGCTGCTGATCAGCCTCGCGGCGAGCCTGTGGACCGAGTCGCTGTGGTTCGGCGCCCTCGGCTACTCCGACATGTGGTGGTCGCGCCTGCGCACCCAGGTCCTGCTCTTCGTCGTCGGCGGGCTCCTCACCGCCCTTCCGATCGGTCTGAGCCTGTGGCTGGCCCACCGGACCCGGCCGATGAGCGTGCCGATGACGCCGGGGGAGCAGGCCCTGGCCCAGTACCGCAGCGCCATCGAGCCCTTCCGCAAGGCGACGGCATTCGCCCTTCCGTCCGTGCTCGGCATCCTCGGCGGGCTGGCCGCTGCCGGTCAGTGGCAGACCTGGCTGCTGTGGCGCAACGGCACCTCGACCGGCTCCACCGACGCCGAGTTCGGTCGCGACATCGGCTACTACCTCTTCTCGCTCCCGTGGTGGAACTTCGTCGTCGGCTTCCTCACCGTCGCCGCCCTGGCGTCGCTGCTCGCGGCGCTCTTCGCCCACTACGTCTACGGCGGTGTCGTCCCGCCGGGCCGCGGCCGCTCGACGCGGGCCGCCTTCCTCCACCTGGCGATCATCGGTGCCGTGCTGGCCATGCTGCGGGCCTGGAGCTATGTCCTGAGCGCGCACGCGCTGACCACCCAGGAAAACGAGGTCCTCACCGGCGTCGGATACACCGGCGCTCACGCCATCGTGCCGACGAAGTACATCCTCGCGGTGGCCGCGGCCATGTGCGCTGGCCTCTTCCTCGCGTCCGTGCGCAGCCGCTCCTGGCGGCTGCCGACGATCGCCGTCGGCACCCTCGTCGTGCTCTCCGTCGTGGTCGGCTCGATCTACCCGGCGCTCG
>JAKDKQ010000105.1 GCA_030453295.1 Janibacter sp. | reverse complement strand
ATGGGCATTTCGCGCGAGGAGCGGGAGCGGCGGGCCGAGGTTCTTCGGCAGTTTCGCCACTCCACCGAGATGGAGGGTGGTCGGCTCTCCGAGGAGGCCGAGCGTGACGCCGCGGAGTTCGTGCGTGGTGAGGTCGACGAGGCAGAGTTGCTGCGACGGGTCCGCGCGCGCTTCGGGCTGGACGGGTGAGTGTCAGCGCCGCACATGTTCAGTTCAATTGGGTTCTCAGATGGGTGAACAACTGCCACGCTGTGTTCAGTTCCATTAAGGTCTTGAGTGGGTGAACAAGCGCGATCGGGGAGGGACGATGGGCAGGGGACGACCGAGTCGAGCGACCGTTTACGCGCGCCTCGACGCAGCAGTGACCGAGCTGCGTGAGCGGCTCGGTGGCCTGCCGTCGCCGAAGGAAGCGGAGTACGTCTGGTCGGACATCTGGCACCTGGAGGCCCACCACTCCACGGCTTTGGAAGGCAACACACTCGTCCTTCGGGAAGTCGAAGCGCTCCTCGAGCAGGGCCGCACCGTCGGCGCGAAGCCTCTGAAGGAGTACCTGGAGGTGCAGGGCTACGGCGATGCTGCCCATTGGGTCTATGGGCAGGCGCTCGAGCCAGGCGACTGGAGTCCCGATGGCCTCATCTCCATGGCTGAGGTGCGACGTATCCACGAGATGGTCATGGGTCCTGTTTGGCAGGTTGCCCCTCACGAGGAGGCGACTCCGCGCGAATCTCCGGGGATGTTTCGGGAGCACGACATCCACCCCTTCGACGGGGGAATGACGCCACCCAGTTGGCCATTGGTCCCAGCCAAGATCCAAGACTGGATCGACCTCGTCTCAGCTCGAGCGGACGCGCTGCAGCGAGGGTCAGACCAGGCGCCGTTGCCGGAAGTCATCGCTGAGATCCACAGTCGATTCGAGCAAGTTCATCCCTTTATCGACGGCAACGGGCGCACGGGTCGTCTCGTCCTCAACCTGCTGTTGGTCCGCATCGGCCTGCCCCCCGTGGTCATCCTCAAACAGCAGCGTCCGGCCTACCTGACTGCATTGCAGAAAAGCGATGACGGTGACCAGGGTGCGCTTGGTGAGATCTTGGCCCGGGCGATGTACGACAACCTCAACCGGTTCATCCTGCCCAATGTTGCAGGGCCAGCTCGGATGGTTCCACTGCCGGCGCTAGTCGATGAGCAGTTCAAGTTGCCGGCGCTGCGCCAAGCGGCCCGACGTGGTCGGCTGGATGCGGTTCAAGCTGCCGACGGCACCTGGCGCAGCAGCCGCAAGGCAGTCGAGGCCTACGCCCGTTCCAGAGGCCGCAAGGACAAGAGCGACCGATGAGCAGCTTCGCGCCCTTCGCGAACGAACTGACCAGGCCCCGACCGGGCCGGACTATCTCTTCGATGGCGGTGACGTCGACGTGATCGACGTGATCGTCGAGATCATCCACACCGTGGAGTCGAGGGCAACGCCGATGGGGCCTTGACGGACCTCGATGCTCGAGCGTTGTCGGCGCTCACTGCGAGACTAGGACGCATGTTCGATGAAGAGCTGACCGAGGTGGAGGAGTCCTTCCGGGGACTGGGCAGGGCGCGGACGGGGGTGCGCGAGCGTGGGAGCCGGGCCGACGAGCAGGCGTTGACCGATGCGCTGCACGCGACGGAGCGTCTCAGACGCGCGGCGGACGCGCTCGAGCTGACAGTGCTCGGCCAGGCGGTGCGGTTCGAGGACCAGTGGGGTGCGGACGGGGTGTACCGCCAGGTCCAGCTGCCGGCAGGGCAGGTGGGGGAGTTCGCCGCGGAGGCTGCGGCGGTCGTGACGCGGGCGGGGATCTTCGAGGCGGGCGAGCGGTGTGATCTGGCGGCGCGGGCCGTCACCGACCTGTCGTGCCTGACCGATCTGCTGGCGGAGGGACGCATCCGGGCCAGGGCGATGGGCGTGGTGGCCAAGGAGACCCGCGAGGCCAGCGAGGAAGCGGTGGCTGCGGTTCTCGAGCACCTGCTGGCCCCCCTTCGTGGCAAGCCCAGCGGCACCCGCATCGAGGACCTGGAGGAGCGGGAGCTGCGCAAGGCGACCCGTCGCGTCCTGGAGCGGGTCGAGCCGGAGCTGTTGCAGGCGAGAGCCGCCCGCAACCGGCGCGAGGCGGTGGATGTGCGCTTCAGCGAGGGTGTGGTGGGCACGGCCGACATGCGCGCGACGCTGCCGACGGAGGACGCGCTCGTGCTCAAGGAGGCCGTCGAGCAGGCCGCAGCCGCCCGCCGAGCGCTCGACCCGTCCTTGACCGCAGCCGCCTCCCGGGCGCACGGTCTGCTCGACCTGGCGCTGCGGGGTGTTGAGGTCCGGGCCCTGGTGCGGCTGGGGATCCCGGTGGTGACGTCGGCGGCCTCCCGGTTGACCTTCGCCCCCTTCGCAGGGGGCGAACGCGGCGGGAGCAGCGAGCTCGCCGAGGCCCTGCATGGCCCGACCGTGCGTCAGGGGCGTTTCGTCACCGGCGATGGGGCCGACCAGGTCGAGGTGATGGCCGAGGAGTGGGCCGGCGGGACGGTGGCCTCGCAGGTGCCGACGACGCTGGGGCCGGGCGGGCAGGAGGCGTGGATCGGTGGATGTGACATCCCGGGAGTCGGGTTCATCCCGCCCGATGCGGTGGCTGCGATCACGGCCAACCTCGAGACCAAGGTCTCGCGGGCGCTCATCGACGCTCGCACAGGGACGCTCGTGGAGACGAGCAACCCGCGTTACGTCGTCACCGACTCGATGCGCGAGTTCGTCGCGGCCCGCGACGAGACCTGCCGCATGTGGGGCTGCAACCGTCGATTGATGACCGGCTGCACCGAGGACAACGCCGACCTCGACCACGCGACCGAGTGGCCGCAAGGTCCCTCCTGCCCGGCAAATCTGTCGGGGCTGTGCCGCCACCACCACCGGCTGAAGCACTCGCCGGGATGGACGCACACCCTCCACGAGGACGGCCGCACCGAGTGGACCAGCCCTGCTGGGACGGTCGTGGAGACCTTCCCCTCTCAGTGGGTCCACGTCGGGGACGAGTGCCCGCCCCACGCGGAGGGGGCGGACTCGCCGGATGAGTCATGGGGAGCTGACGACGACGAGCAGCTCGCCGCCTTCCACGCCGCCACCGTCTCTCCCGAGGCCGCGTCGATCTTGCCCCCCGCGCAGGGGGCGAGGGTCGACTACGGGGAGCCGCCCTTCTGAGCGGGCCGCGGCCTCCCGCTACGTTGGATCCATGCCGACCGACGACCGCAAGACCAAGCCCACAGACACGTCCGCCGTCGAGCTGCTCGCCGCCGTGACCGACGAACGGCGCCGGGCCGATGCCGAGTCCGTGCTGGGCCTCATGCGTCAGGTCACCGGGGCGGAGCCGGTGGTCTGGGGGCCGTCGATGATCGGCTTCGGCACCCAGCCGTACACGACGGCGGACGGCAAGGAGCACGAGTGGTTCCGCATCGGTCTCGCCCCGCGCAAGGCAGCCCTCACGCTCTACGGACTAACTTTCTACGGCTCCAACGCGGACCTCCTCGAGCGCCTCGGCAAGCACACCATCGGCAAGGGCTGCGTCTACGTCAAGCGGCTGTCCGACGTCGACGCAGGGGTCCTCACCGAGCTCATCGAGCGGGCCTGGGGAGAGGCCGCCGATGTCTGATCTGGCCTGGCCGCGTCAGGCCGGACCGCTGTCTCTGCGTCGGCCGACACCCGAGGCGCTCGACCAGGTGCTCACCTGGCGTAACAGCCCCGAGGTGACGCAGTGGCTCCTGAGCACCACGGTCGACCCGGACGCGTGGCGGGAGGACTGGCTGACCGTGCAGGACGATGACGTCGCCGTGCTCGCCTTCGTGGACGACGACGTGGTCGGTACCGGCTCGCTCTGGGTGCAGGACGCCATGGGTCAGCGGCACACCGGACATGACATCTGGAGTCGGGCACAGGGCGGCATGGCCTACACGATCGACCCGGCTCACCGAGGGCACGGCTACGCGACGCACCTCGCCCGGGCGCTGCTGTCGATCGCCTTCGACGACCTGCGGCTGCACCGGGTGACGGCGGGATGCTTCGCTGACAACACCCCTTCGTGGCGGGCCATGGAGCGCATCGGCATGCGACGCGAGCAGCACGGGATCAAGGACTCGTGGCACGCGGAGCTCGGGTGGCTCGACGGGTACACCTACGGGATCCTCTGCGAGGAGTGGGCCGATGTGTCAGGGGCCGCGGTGCAAGCAGGCGTATAGCCGGTCCCGGACACCGCGACCCCCGATCGGTCCCGGAGACCTCGATCCTGCGATCGGTGCCGACCCGATCAGCGGCCTTCGACCGGCTGTCCTGCGCCCAAGGAGGCACGGTCGGCCGCGGCCTGGCCGGAGAACCACCCTTCGCCATCGCTGACCGTCGTCGGCCGTGAGGCGCGTAGATGGGGGAAGTGCTCGTCCACCGCGTCGTCGACGGCGTCACGCCGCTCCTCGAGCAAGGGCACCAGCTCGGTGCCCGCGGACTCGCCGCGCTGCTCGGCCACGGCGGCCACCTCCGCGTCCGCGACCTGGTGCAGCCTCTCGCGGATGCGCAGGGCGAAGGCCATGAGGAAGGACCGACGGAAGGCTGCCGTCCGGGAGCGACCGTAGGCATCGGTCTGCTTGCCGTGCTGGGCCATCGCCGTGGTCGCCTGGACGAGCAGCGAGGTGAAGAGCGTCTCGACGGCGTCGAGGTCCTCGGAGTGACCGATGAGGGTGACGTGCCCCAGGTCCTTGGACCAGACGGCACGGGAGTAGTTGGCCGAGGCGATCCCCGACAGGAGCGAGACCTTGGGTGACTCATAGGGGTTGTCGACACCGATGCGCCGCAGGGCCGGGCCGGCAGTCGTGCGCTCCGTCGCGGCGAGCAGTGCGGCGTCGATGCTGTGCCGCGCCATGAGTGACTGCGCGCCGGCGGTGAAGGTCTCCGCCTCGGCCTCGAAGGTCGTCGACTCCGCCTTGGCCAGCAGGGCCCGCACGCGCTCGAGGACGCGCGGATCCACGCGCGAGGACGAGCGGCGAGCAGAGGGTCGAGCCTCGCCGGGGCGTGGCCCGAGCGACTCGATCGACGGCACGGCCCAGATGGTGCTGATGAGCTCGACGGCGGCCTGCACGACGTCCGGCCAGGAGTCACGGTCGCCGCGCGCCTGCGGATAGCTCCGGTCCTCGGGCCACCACGCACTCGCTCCGATCGACTCCATCTGCGCCCACCACTCGGGGTCGACCGTGGCCCTCGCGTAGCGCTCGAGCACGTAGGCCATCGCGTCGCCCAGGAGCGCGTCCGCGGGCGGCTTGGCCTGCCGAGCGGCCAGTCGGTGCAGGTCGATCGGCTGCCAGCCGCGGTCAAAGGCCTGGCCGACCCGGTCGGTGAGGATGCTCAGGATCGCCCACCCGGCACAGTCCCGGTCGTAGCCGGTCTGCGTGTCGGCGACCAGACGACGGGTCAGTGCGTGGGCGTGGGCGCGGTGCCGGTTGGACCACGCGCTGGCTGCCTCCATGACCCGGTCGGCAAACCTCCCGACCTCTGCGTCGCGGTCCCGCTCGATCCCGAATGCCGTCACGTCATCCCCCTTCGTCTGGTGTTGGGGCCACCGTGCCACGTCCGTCCGACCGTGCGCAGATGGCCTGTGGACGACGGGGGTGGACCCAGGCGCGCGGACGATTCGCCGGCGCGTTTACCTCCACCCGGAAGGCGGGGGAGGCGGTGGGGGAGGAGAAGGCGGTGATGGAGGTGAGTCACTGCCGTCGGGCACTCGCCGCAGCAATCTGCTGCAGCAGGCCCACCGCGAGCCGGGCGGCCTCGTTGGTCTTCGCGACCGGCGCGGTCAGCGCCACGATGTCGCGCACCGGGTTGGGGTTGGTCAGGCGCAGCCGGCGCACGGTCTTGGGGATCGTGCGGGCGGCGAGGTCGGGGAGCACGGTGATGCCCACGCCGGCAGCGACGAAGGCGGTCGCCGTGTAGTGGTCCTGGGCCTCCACCGTGTACCGGGGCCTGAACCCCGCTGCGCGACAGGCGCGGTCGACCATCTCCTGGGTGATGCCCGCGGAGATGTCATTGCTGATCCACTTGTCGTCGGCGAGCTCGGCCATCTCGACCCGCCGCCGCCCGGCGAGGCGGTGGTCGGCCGGCACGAGCGCGACGAAGTGGTCGGTCATCAGTGGCGTGACGTCGTAGCCGGGGCGGATGGACGTCGTCGGGTCGTCCGGCACGACGTCGATGTCCACCGGAGGTGCTTGCCCGGGCGGGTAGCCCTCGGTCAGCACCATCTGCAGGGTCAGCTCCGGCAGCTTGGTCTGCAGCCGCTTGGCCAGCTGCGGCATCCACCGGTAGCCGGCCGACGCGAAGTAGCCGATCGACAGCTCGCCGGTCCCCCCATCGCGCAGGTCGTCGACGACTGCGTCGACCCGCTTGAGCTCGGCCATGAGCTGCTCGCTCTCCGCGGCGAGCGTGTGGGCGGCCGGCGTCGGCTCGATCCCGCGGCCGTGACGGGTGAAGAGTGTGAGGCCGGTCTCCTTCTGCAGCGAGGAGACCTGCTGGCTGACCGCCGAGGGGGAGATGCCAAGGTGCCCGGCTGCCGCATTGACCGAGCCAGAAGCCATGACAGACAAGAAGATCCGCAAGCGGTGGGCGTCGACCATGCGGTCCACCCTAGCGAACCATTAAGCAAACCTGCATGGACATACGGAAAAGAGAATTGGATTAAAATAGTTGACGCGGCGACTATTGAGGACATGGAGAAGCTCTGGATGACCTACATCAACGCCCTTCGTCCCGCCGCCAACCGCCACTGGGGTGCCGGCCCGGACTCAGACCACACCCGCATGGCCGCGGAGCTCGCCGTCATGTCCCAGGACGACACCCGCAGGAAGCAGGACCTGATCGACAACGCGACGTCGGCGCCGCAGTACCACGCGCCCTACAACAACCAGATGAGCGACCGCTTCCACCCCGTCCTCTCCACGCGCTGAGCGCGACCTGCCGGGGGTGATCCAGCCCGGCCACGACGAAGGCCCCGCACCGACATGGTGCGGGGCCTTCGTCATGC
>JAKDKQ010000535.1 GCA_030453295.1 Janibacter sp. | reverse complement strand
CCGGAGGCACCGTTGACGTTGACGTAGAGCGCGTCGAAGCTCGTGCCGCCCTGGGCCAGCGCCTCCGCCATGACATCGCGCGCATGGTCCAGCAGCCGCCCGATGGCCGGCCGGGTCAGCTCGCTGGCCAGCCGCTCCCCGTGCACACCGGCGCGCCACAAGGACTCGTCGGCATAGATGTTGCCGACGCCCGAGACGACGGTCTGGTTGAGCAGCACCCGCTTGATCCCGCTCCGTCTGCCCTTGACGTCACGCACGACCGCCTCGCGGTCGTAGTGCGGGTCGAAGGGGTCGAGGGCGATGTGCGCGATGCTCGAGGGCACACCGTCGACCAGGTCGGCCAGGGCGAAGCCTCCGAAGGTGCGCTGGTCGACGAAGCGCAGCTCACTCCCTTCGTCGGCGAAGCGGACCCGCGCGTGGGTGTGCTTGGCCTCGGCATCCTCGGGGTCGGTGACGAGCATCTGCCCGCTCATGCCGAGGTGGACGATGAGGCCCTCGTCGGGCACGGCATCCGGGGCATCGGCCAGTGAGAGCCACAGGTACTTGCCGCGACGGTGCGCGCCGGTGACCGTGCGTCCGGCCAGACGGTCCTCAAGATCGCGCGGGCCCGGCTCGTGCCGCCGCGCCACGCGGTGGCCGCGCAGCGAGAGCGTCTCGATGGTCCGCCCGGTCACATGGTCGGTGAGGCCGCGACGCACGACCTCGACCTCGGGCAGCTCAGGCACGTGGCAGCCCGCGTCAGGCCGAGGTGGCCGGCTGGTCGGCCGTGAGCGCCGCGTAGGCGTCCGCAGCAGCCTGCTGCTCAGCGACCTTCTTGGTCCGGCCGATCCCGTGTCCACGGGCCACGTCGGCGATGACCGCCTCGGCGGTGAAGGTCTTGTCGTGGTCCGGGCCCTCGTCGCTGGTGCGGTAGTGGACCCCGCCAAGGCCTTGGGCGGCCGCGACCTCCTGGAGCGAGGTCTTCCAGTCGAGTCCGGCACCCAGGCTCGCCGAGCTCGTGATCAGCGGGTCCAGGAGCGAGTGCACGAGCAGCGCGGCAGCATCGAGCCCGCGGGGCTTGGGGGTGGAGAGGTAGACCGCGCCGATGACCGCCTCGACCGAGTCGGCGAGGATCGAGTCCTTGTCCCGGCCGCCGGTCGTCTCCTCGCCACGGCCGAGGCTGACGAAGTCACCCAGACCGATGGCGCGCCCGACGTCCGCCAGGGCGCGCATGTTGACCACCGCGGCACGCAGCTTCGCCAGCTCACCCTCGGTGAGGTCGGGATGCGTGGCGTGCAGGTGGTCGGTGACGACCAGCCCGAGCACGGAGTCCCCGAGGAACTCCAGCCGCTCGTTGTGCGGCAGTCCGCCGTGCTCGTAGGAGTACGAGCGGTGGGTGAGGGCACGCGTGAGCAGCGGCTCGTCGACGGGCTCCCCAGTCACCTCGGTGAGGTATCGGGAGAGCTCCTCGACGGGCCGCTGCTGCGATGAGGTCCTGTCGCTCATTGCGACAGGAGGCTCAGGCCTGGTGCTCGGTACGGTCCGCGGTCGCGTAGTAGCGACCCTTGTACGT
>JAKDKQ010000104.1 GCA_030453295.1 Janibacter sp. | reverse complement strand
TTGCCGAGGAAGCCGACCTTGCGGCCCGCGGCGAGCGGGATGACCATCGAGTCGACGAAGCTGAGGTGGTTGCTGGCGATGATCACCGGCCCGGTGGCCGGGATGTGCTCGGCCCCCTCGACCCGCAGGCGCAGATAGGCACGAAGCGGAGGTCCCACGACGACCCGTCGCAGGAGCCACTCGAGGGTGCGCATCGTCAGGTTGCCAGTCACCCGGTCAGAGTAGTCATTAGCCTTCGGTCCATGACGAGCATTCCACCGCCGCCCGGACAGCACCCGTACTCCCCCCAACCGATCATGCCGGTCTCCGGGCCCCAGGCGGCGATGATGCAGCCGCCCGCCGGACACGGCGCCCTGATGCTCACCCTGCAGGGCAACGCCTTCACCACCGGTCTGACCCCGACGGTGCGCATCGACGGCCACCCCGTCCCGGCGTCCTTCGGGGCCAACTTCTACCCCCTTCGCCCCGGCCAGCACCGCGTCGACGTGCACGCCCAGTGGATGCGGCAGTACGGCCAGGCGGCGATGGGCCTCGACATCCGCGAGGGGCAGACGATCCCCGGCTTCTACGCGGTCCCGTGGCACCAGTTCACGACCGGCTCCATCGGCCACGACAAGCAGTCCCGCAAGGGTCTCGGGGTGATGATCGCGATCGTCGCGATCGTGATCCTGATCATCTGCGGCTGCGCTCTCGGTTCCATCCTGCTCGGCTGAGCGCTCCGCACCCCACGACGAAGGGGGCCCGCAGGCCCCCTTCGCTCACTCCCACTCGATGGTGCCCGGCGGCTTGCTCGTCACGTCGAGCACCACGCGGTTGACCTCTTCGACCTCGTTGGTGATGCGGTTCGAGATCTGCGCGAGGACGTCGCCCGGCACGCGGGTCCAGTCGGCGGTCATCGCGTCCTCGGACGAGACCGGGCGCAGCACGATCGGGTGACCGTAGGTGCGACCGTCGCCCTGGACCCCCACCGAGCGCACGTCGGCGAGCAGGACGACCGGGCACTGCCAGATCTCCTTGTCCAGACCGGCTGCGGTCAGCTCCTCACGAGCGATCGCGTCGGCCCGGCGCAGGATGTCGAGGTTGGTCTCGGTGACCTCACCGATGATCCGGATCCCCAGGCCGGGACCGGGGAAGGGCTGACGGTCGACGATCGCGTCGGGCACACCGAGCTCGCGACCGACCTGGCGAACCTCGTCCTTGAAGAGGGCGCGCAGCGGCTCGATGAGCTTGAACTGCAGGTCATCGGGCAGGCCCCCGACGTTGTGGTGCGACTTGATGTTGGCCGCGCCGGTGCCACCGCCGGACTCGACGACGTCCGGGTAGAGCGTGCCCTGCACGAGCCACTTGACCGGGTGGCCGTCGTCGGCACCGTCGCCGACGACATCGCGCGCCGACTGCTCGAAGACGCGGATGAACTCGCGACCGATGATCTTGCGCTTCTCCTCCGGGTCGGTGACGCCGGCGAGCGCGCCGAGGAAGCGCTCCTTGGCGTCGACGACCACGAGGTTGACGCCGGTCGCGTCGACGAACTCCTGCTCGACCTGCTCGGCCTCGCCCTGGCGCAGCAGGCCGTGGTCGACGAAGACACAGGTCAGCTGGTCGCCGACAGCGCGCTGCACGAGCGCTGCGGCGACGGAGGAGTCGACGCCGCCGGACAGCGCGCACAGCACGCGGTCCTGGCCGACGGTCTCCTTGATCAGGGCGACCTGCTCGTCGATGACATTGTCAGCGGTCCAGTCGGGTGTGAGTCCGGCGCCGCGGACGAGGAAGTTCTCGAGCACGGGCTGGCCGAAGGTCGAGTGCATGACCTCGGGGTGCCACTGCACGCCGTAGAGCCGACGCTCGTCGTCCTCGAAGGCCGCGACCGGGGCACCGGACGTGCTCGCGGTGACCCGCATGCCTGCGGGTGCCTCGGTGACGGAGTCGCCGTGGCTCATCCAGACCGACTGCTCGGCGGGCTGTCCGTTGAAGAGCGTGGACTCGCGGTCGCTGACCTGCGCTCTGGTCGCGCCGTACTCACGCAGACCGGTCCGCTCGACGGTGCCGCCGAGGGCCTTGACCATCGCCTGGAAGCCGTAGCACATGCCGAAGACCGGGACGCCGGCCTCGAGCAGCGCGACGTCGAGCCCGGGTGCGTCGTCGGCGTACACCGACGAGGGGCCGCCGGAGAGGATCACCGCGGCCGGCTCCTTGGCGAGGATGTCCGCCACCGGCATCGTGTGCGGCACGACCTCGCTGTAGATCTTGGCCTCACGCACCCGTCGGGCGATGAGCTGGGCGTACTGGGCGCCGTAGTCGACGACGAGAACCGGGGAGGTCTTGAGCGAATCCGTCACCCGCACAGGCTACCGGGACTCGGCCCCTCCCCCTTCCCCCCTTCGTCCGCGGGGGTACGACCCTATGGACGTGCGGTGAGCGGGGTGACCTCGCGGACGACGCGGCGCTCCTCGACGAAGGCGGCGAAGGGGACGCACGAGATCAGGATCGTGAGGATCATCCGGCCCACCGGCCAGCCGATCTTGAAGCCGAGGTTGGCGGTCGCGACGGCGAAGGCCATGAAGATCAGTCCGTGGACCGGCGACCACCAGGCGAGGACGTCGTTGCTCATCGCGTACTTGAGGACCATCTCGACGATGAGGACGAACATCGCCAGGCCCGCGAGGATCGCGGTCACGCGGAACACACCCAGGGCCGTCGCGATCGCCCTCGGGTCGGCAGTCGTCGCGCCCTTGGTCTGGTCGTTGCTCACGTGCTCTCCTCCATGCTCATGGCGGACTGCTCCGCCTCGTGCTCGTCGGCGCGCGCGGCCTGGCGCACCATCTTGATCCACATCCACAGCGCGAAGGCCGAGAACAGCCACCACTGGACGGCGTACATGACATTGCGGAACTGCAGCGAGGTGTCCGGCAGCGGCGGCGGGACCCGCTCGAGCCCGTCCGCGCTCGCGGAGCCGTCCTCGCTGATCGCGAAGACGAAGCCGTTGTAGATGTCGCCGTCCCACACGTTGACCAGCTGGGCGATGTCGACCGAGGTCAGCTCACCGTCGGCCGAGCCACCGGACTCGTCCGGCGCCTCCGGGGGTGCCAACGAACCAATCAGGTCCACGGTTCCGGCAGGGGCCGAAGGGGGGTCCTCCCCCGCCGGGATCCAGCCGCGGACGACCGCGAGGTTGGCTCCCGTGTCGTCCACGACGAACCGGTCGAGCACCCAGCTGACCTTGGCATCGTCGAAGCGACGGTTGACCACGAGCAGCGGTTCACCGGTGTACTCGCCGCGCGTCGAGACCTGCTGGCCCGACCCCTCGTCGGGGAAGGACTCGTGCGGGCCGACGATCTGCGAGAGCGGCCGCGTCGGTCGCTCCTGGACCTCACGCACGGCGTCCGCGCGCGCCACGTCGTGGGCCACTGACCACTGCCAGCGGCCGGCGATGATCCCGAGCACCACGAGGACGAGCGCCACCACGAGCAGCCCCAGCCAGCGGGGTCGTAGGGCAGTCCGTAACACGCGCTCAGGCTACGCGAGCACGCTGGAGGCTCAGGACACCCCGTGACGAACGGCGGGCATGGGCAGGCTCACCCTGGAGCTGGTGTGGGTGAACTCACGCACGGCCGGCTGACGCGCCACGATCGGATCAACCCGCCGGTAGGCATCGCCCTGCGGCGGTCGCAGGTCCGCGTCACCGGTGTTGGGCCACATCGCAAAGGTTCGCTCCGACTGCGCCGTGATCGTCAGTGAGGGGTTGACGCCGAGGTTGGCCGAGACGGCCGAGCCGTCGACCACGCTGATCCCCGGGTGGCCCCACAACCGCTGGTAGGGGTCGATGACCCCTGTGGCGGGCGAATCACTGATGGGGGCACCGCCGAGGAAGTGCGCGGTGAGCGGGATGTCGAAGGCCTCGCTCCACGTGCCGCCGGGGTGGAAGGGCTGACCGAGCCGCGCCGAGAGCTTGTCAGCAAGGACCTTGATGCCGTCGTGCCCCGCCTTGATGTAGGTGGGGTTCTCCTCACCGTGGCCCTGCTTGGAGGTGAGCCGCCGGCGCCCTCCCGGGCCCTCGGCCAGATAGGTCGTCAGCGAGTTGTCCAGGGACTGCATCACCAGGCCGATGACCGTGCTGTCCGCGAAGTGGGTGCCCGGGGGGAACCACGCCTTGAGCGCGGGGAGGTTGCGCGGCAGGTCGGCGATGAGCTTGACGAAGCGGGGAGTCCTGCCCGTCTTGGGCGGCGCGAGCAGGGTGGTGAGCATGCCCATGGCGTCCGAGCCCTTGCCGTACCGGACGTTTTCGATGTGGGTGGCCGCGTCGGGGTGGAAGGAGGAGGTGATGGCCACGCCCTTCGTCAGTGCGTCGTCCCCCTCGGGAGGCGTCGTTGCGAGCGCGCCGACGAGTGCCTCGGAGTTGGTGCGGGTCAGCTCACCGAGTCGGTCACTGATCCCCGACAGCTCGCCGTCCGCCTTCATCGCGTGGAGGAGGTTCTGCGTGCCCCAAGCGCCGGCCGCGACAACCACCTTGCGTGCCGTGGTGATCCGAGCGCCCTTGTCTCCCAAGGCATCCGTCGCCTCGTGGCGCACGCGATAGATCTCATCGGGCCCCTCGGTCCCGGGGACGACCCCGACCCGGGTCACGGTGCGCATCGGCACGATCTGTGTCCCGAGGCCCTCGGCGAGAGCGAGGTAGTTCTTGACGAGGGTGTTCTTGGCACCCACGCGGCAGCCGACCATGCAGTTGCCGCACTCGGTGCACGTGGTCCGCGTGGGGCCGGCGCCGCCGAAGTAGGGGTCCTCGATCGTGCGGCCCTGCTCCTGGGGCGAGTCGTCCTCACCGAAGAGCACCCCGACGGGGGTCTTGCGGAAGGTCTCGGACACGCCCATCTCGGCGGCCGCATCGCGCATGGCGTCCTCGACGACGGACTCGCAGGGGTTGGTGACGACGCCCAGCATCGTGCTGGCCATGTCGTAGTGCGGCAGCAGCTCGTCCTGCCAGTCGGTGATGTGCCCCCACTGGCGGTCCTTGAAGAAGACCTCCGGCGGGACATAGAGCGTGTTGGCGTAGTTGAGCGAGCCGCCACCGACGCCGGCACCTGCCAGGACCATGACGTCCTTGAGCAGGTGGATGCGCTGGATGCCGTAGCAGCCGAGCTTGGGCGCCCAGAGGAAGTTCTTCAGGTCCCAGCTGGTCTCCGCGAAGTCGGAGTCCGCGAAACGCCTGCCGGCCTCGAGGACGGTGACCCGGTAGCCCTTCTCCGACAGGCGCAGGGCAGCGACGGAGCCGCCGAAGCCGGAGCCGATGACGAGGACATCGGTGTCGGTGGTCTGGACGTCGTTCACTTCATCCCCGCCATCTTCATCGCGCGCAGACCCAGGGTCAGGACAGTGGCATGCGCCGTGTCGCTCATCCCGAAGGCGGGAGCGATGGGCAGGAGGTGCTGCGCTGCGACGGTCTGCGCCTCGGTGTACTTCAGGATCCCCTCGGCGCCATGACGACGGCCCATCCCGGAGTCCTTCATCCCGCCCATCGGCGCCCCCATCGACGCCCACGCAGCCGCGTAGCACTCGTTGATGTTGACCGTGCCGGTCTGGATGCGTGCGGCGATCTCCCGACCGCGGCGCACATCGCGAGTCCACACCGAGGAGTTGAGGCCGTACTCGGTGTCGTTGACCAGGGCGATCGCCGCGGCGTCATCGGCGACGCGGTAGATCGACACGAGCGGACCGAAGGTCTCCTCGTCACGGCAGGTCATCGCGGCGGTCACACCCTCCAGCACGGTCGGCTCGAAGACGAAGGGCCCGATCTCGGGGCGGTGCCGACCCCCGGTGAGGATCCTCGCCCCCTTGGCCGTGGCGTCCTCGATGTGAGCGGTCACGGTGTCCAGCTGCGCCTGGCTGACGAGGGAGCCCATGTCGTAGCCGTACTCGAGGGCCGTGCCGAGGGTCATCGCGTCGACGGCGGCGACGAAGCGCGGGATGAACTCGTCGGCGATCGCCTCGTGGACGACGACGCGCTCGGTGGAGATGCACAGCTGCCCGGCGCTGGAGAAGCAGGCCCGCACCGCCCCCTCGACAGCACGGCCGAGGTCGGCGTCGGCCGCGATGTACACGGAGTTCTTGCCGCCGAGCTCCATGCTGAAGGAGACGAGGCGGGCAGCCGCGGACTGGGCGACCCGGCGACCTGTCGCGGTCGAGCCGGTGTAGCAGACGTAGTCCGTGGAGTCGACGACCGCCTGACCTGCCTCGGAGCCGGCGCCGAGGACCACCTGCAGGACGCCCTCGGGCAGTCCCGCCTCGCGCAGCAGCTCGACACCGGCGAGCGCGGTCACCGACCCCTGCTGGTCGGGTCGCAGCACGACGGCGTTACCGGCCATGAGTGCCGGCAGGGCGTCGGTGATCGCCAGGCTCAGCGGGTAGTTCCACGGGGAGACGATGCCGACGACACCCTTGGGGTGGTGGAGCACCCGCGTCTGCGTGAGGAGCGGGTAGGCACCAGCGACCCGGCGCGGCTTGAGGTGCGTCTCTGCCGTGCGGGCGTAGTAGCGGGCCGCGAGCGCCGTGTCGAGGACCTCCTCGAAGGCCTGCTTGCGCACCTTGCCCGACTCGATCTGCACGAGGTCGAGCAGCTCGACCTGCTTGGCCAGCACGAGGTCGTGGAAGCGCAGCAGGATGCGGCGCCGCTCGTCGAAGGAGCTGGCAGCCCAGCGGGGCTGGGCCGCCCGCGCGGCCGCGACCGCACGACGGACGTCCTCGGCGCTGGACAACGGCAGGGCCGCGATCGGTCCCCCGGTGAGCGGCGAGATCCGGGTGAAGGTCTCGGCGGTCGGCGAGGCGACGACCCGGCTGGCGTAGCGACGGGCCCGTCCGGGGTCGACCGCATAGGTCGCCGTGGGGTCCAGCTCTGGGTCAGCGATGGTCTCCGAGGTCATTACTCAAGGGTAACCCTGCGGTGGTCCCGGGGCCAGAGCGATCCCACGTGCCAGACGCCACAACCGGGGAACGCCAGCGGGCCTCGTGGCCTCAGCTCGGCTGGTGCGGCGCGACGACGACCTCGATGCGCTGCAGCTCCTTGACC
>JAKDKQ010000006.1 GCA_030453295.1 Janibacter sp. | reverse complement strand
TCTGAGTCGGCGGGTGCCTACGATCCTTCGAGACATTTCAGACCCACACACCTAGCCTCGCCGCCCCGATCGACACGCTCCCCGCATGGCTCCAAGCCTGGGCAAACATCAACCCCGTCACGCACGCGATGGACGCTGCTCGTGCATTGCTGGCCGGAGCACCGGCAGGAGACTCGATCGTCCAGACGATCATCTGGTCCGTCGGAACCTTGATCGTCTTCTGCCCGCTAGCAATCGTCTCCTACAGCCGCAAGCGCTGACAGACCTGTCTTGACTCTTACGAACGGATGAACGAACGCATGCTTCGGCTGCAGGTAGGTGTGGGCTGCGACCCGGCCAGGCTGCTACCCCGAACTGAGAACCCTGTCCTCGGTGTAGCCGCGTAGCGCAGCATCTCGGATGCTCACCTGCTAGGTATGACGGTCTCGATGCGGGTGATGAGTGCCGGCGACGGCTACGAGTACCTGCTGCGCACCGTCGCCGCCGGTGATGGCGACCGTGACCTTTCCACGCCGTTGACGAGGTATTACACGGAGGAGGGAACTCCTCCCGGTTTCTGGATGGGGTCGGGCCTGCCGTACCTCGGCACCGGCGAACTTACCGAGGGCGGGCGCGTCTCCGAGGCGCAGCTCCAGCTTCTCGTGGGGATGGGTCGTGACCCGATCACGGGGGAGCCGCTGGGTGAGGCGTATCGGCAGTACGCGAGTGTGCAGGAGCGCGTCGACCAGCGGGTCGCTGACCTCGACCCGGGGCTGGGGCCGGTGTCTCGTGCGGAGCAGGTCGCGGCCATCGAGGCGGAGGAAGCCGAGCGTGGCACCCGTCGCGCGGTCGCCGGCTACGATCTGACGTTCTCGGTACCGAAGTCGCTATCGGCATGGTGGGGTGTTGCGGACGCGGGCACGCAATCCCTGATCGCGGACGCGCACCATCAGGCGGTCGCGGAGGTGATCGCGTTCCTCGAACGCGAGGTCGCGACCACCCGCGTCGGCGCCGCCGGCCCCGAAGGCGCGGTCGCGCACGTCGATGTCGCCGGCGTCCTCGCAACCGCGTTCGATCATCACGACTCCCGCTCCGGCGACCCCCAGCTGCACACCCACGTGGTGGTGAGCAACAAAGTGCTCACCGTGCAGGACCAGAAGTGGCGGACCCTCGCCGGTCGCCCAGTGCACGCCTCGGTCGTCGCCCTGTCCGAGCTGTACAACGCGACCCTCGCCGATCGGATCACGGGCATGTTCGGGATCGAGTGGGAGGCCAGGACGCGGGGGCGGGATCGGAACCCGGCGTGGGAGCTCGCCCCGGTGCCCGACGAGCTGATCTCGGAGTTCTCCTCCCGGTCCCGGAAGATCGAGGAGGAGAAGACCCGCCTGATCGACACCTACCGAGCCAAGCATGGCCGTGAGCCATCGGCGAAGACGATCCTGAAGCTCCGCGCCCAGGCGACACTCGCGACCCGACCGGAGAAGCGGGTGCAGTCGCTCGCTACCCTCACCGCCAACTGGCGCCACCGCGCCGGCGAGCTCTTGGGCGAGGACGCGACCGCCTGGGCGCGCACCCTCACTGCGACCGCCGAGCAGACAGCGCTGTTGCGGGCCGACGACGTACCCCTGGACACCATCACTGACCTCGGCCAGTCCATCGTCGCGGCGGTGGGTGAGAAACGGTCGACGTGGCGGCGCTGGAACCTCCACGCCGAAGCGAGCAGGCAGCTCATGGGGGTGCGGTTCGCGTCGGCGGAGGATCGGGAGGCGATCACCGGACTGGTCACCGACGCCGCCGAACAGACGTCGCTCAGGCTGACGCCGCCGGAGCTGTCGTCGAGCCCGGTCGTGTTCCGCCGCCCGGACGGGTCGAGCCGCTTCCGCCACCCCAGCGCAGTCCTGTACTCGACCGAGGAGCTGCTGGCCGCGGAAGACCGGCTCCTCGACCGCTCGCATGCGGCGACCGGGCCGACCGTGGAGCTGGCCACCGTCGAGAAGATCACCAGCAGGGCCGACGCCGAGGGCCGCAGGCTCGGCCCTGATCAGGCCGATGCCCTTCAGCGGATCGCCGTGTCGGGCCGGATCGTGGACGTGCTCGTCGGGCCCGCCGGTGCGGGGAAGACGACGGCGATGAGCGCGCTGAAACGGGCCTGGGAGCAGCAGCACGGCGCCGGCAGCGTGGTGGGGCTCGCCCCGTCGGAGAACGCGGCGCAGGTGCTCGGCGAGGAGCTGGGGATCGAGACGGAGAACACGGCCCGCGGGTGGCAGATGCATCTCCTCCACGGGACCACGTTCGACAAGGACCAGCTCGTGATCCTCGACGAGGCATCCCTGGCCGGCACCGGCTCCCTCGATCGCATCACCGGCCTCGCCGAACAAGCCTGCGCGAAAGTGCTGCTCGTGGGTGACTGGTCGCAGCTCCAGGCCGTGGATGCGGGCGGGGCGTTCGGGATGCTCGTGCACGACCGCGACGACGCCCCCGAACTGGTCGACGTCCACCGGTTCACCCATCAATGGGAGAAGGCCAACTCGCTGGCCCTGCGGCACGGGCGTATCCCGGCGATCGACACGCTCATCGAGCACGACCGGGTGCGCGGCGGGGAGCAGGACGCGATGGTCGATGCCGCCTACACCGCCTGGCGACGCGACGTGCAGGCGGGGCGGGCGTCCATCCTCGTCGCCGAAACCCGCGACACCGTCACCCAGCTGAACGAGCGTGCCCGCGCCGACCTCATCCTCGACGGCACGATCACCCCCGGCCGAGAGGTCACCCTGCACGACGGCACCCAGGCGTCCAAGGGGGATCGGGTCATCACAAGGGAGAACGACCGGCGCCTGCGGTCGAAGAACGGCAAGAACTGGGTGCGCAACGGCGACCGCTGGACGATCACCGCCGTCGCCGGGGACGGGTCGATCACCGTCCGCCCCGCCGGGCGACGCTTCGGCGGATCGCTCGTGCTCCCCGCCGCCTATGTCGCCGAACAGGTCGAACTTGGGTAGCCGAGGTTCTGTAAACGCACCTACCTCTCACACGAGTAGGAAGGTGGGCCGACTGATGGGCCAGAACAAGCAGGAACAGACTACGGGAGCAGCGTCGCCGTTGCAGGCGGTGGTGTATGTGCGGATCAGTGATGATCCCGAGAGCACCGAACGCGGGGTTGACCGGCAGGAGGCCGACTGCCGAGCCTACGCGACCGCGCACGGATGGGAGGTCACAGCCGTGTTCAGGGAGAACGACACCTCGGCGTTCAAGCAGCGCACGATCACCTTGGCATCGGGTGAGCGGGTGCGACGCGTGGTTCGCCCGGAGTTCCGCGCGATGCTCAAACACCTGTCCGACGGGCAGGCGCAGGTGATGGTCGCCTATGACCTGGATCGAGCGGTGCGCGACCCGAGAGACTTGGAGGACTTGATCGACGCGAAAGTGCTGGCCGGGTTCACCGTGCGCTCAGTGACCGGCTCCCTACGATTGGACACCGATTCGGAGGTGGCGATGGCACGGGTGCTGGTCGCGATGGCGAACAAGTCCAGCGCCGACACCGCCCGCCGCGTCGCCCGTGCAGCCAAGCAGCAAGCCATCGAGGGCACCTGGCACGGGGGCAGGGTGCCGTTCGGCTACCGCGCCGAGTCCGGTGCCCTCATCATTGATCCGGTGGCCGGGCCGATGGTAGTCGAGGCCGCGCAGCGGGTGCTGGCCGGTGAGTCGCTATACCGGATTCGCAAGGACTGGAACGAGCGCGGCGTGCTGACCACCCACGGATGCGCGTGGTCGGACAAGACGATCAAGATGGTGCTGCGCAGCCCCTCCATCAAAGGCGTGCGCGAGTACCGCCCCGTACTGCCGGACGGCACCCGTGCGAAGACCTCGCAGATGCAGGTGCAAGCGGCCTGGCCTGCGATCCTCGATGAGGACACCTGGCAGCAGGTCTCCGATGTGCTCGATGCGCGGAAGCAGGCGCGGAACTTCCATCAGCCCGGCAGCGGCGCGGCGAAACGCATGTATCCGTTCTCGGGGCTGATCCGCTGCTCAGCGTGTGGGCGGGCGATGCTCCACCGAGGCGACGTGTACCAGTGCGTGCAGGCCACTCGCGGCGGGTGTCACCGCTCTATCCGCTCCGCCGACATCTCGAAACTGGTGGAAGAAGCAGTGCTGGCGACATTCGAGCAGATCACCCTCGGCCCCTCGAAGCGGGCGACGCCGAGCGCGGACGCGGGGGCGCGGGTCGGCCTCGCCGCCAGGCTCGACGCTGACCGGGAACGCCTAGCCCGGCTGGACGACGACCACTACGACGGGTTAATCGACAAGGCGATGTGGGTGCGTCAGCGGGCCAGGATCGCCGAACGGATCGAGGCGACCCGACGCGAGTACGCCGCCGCGATGCCCGAGCAGGAGGGGCCGGGGATCGACGTGACCACCGTCGCCAAAGAATGGGCAGGGCGCACCCCGCTGTGGCAGTGCCAAGCGACCAGCCTCATCTTGGAGGCCGTGCTCGTCCACGCTCTGCCGGAGGGGATGAACGGGGCGACCCCAGCACGTCGCCGCAACGAGACGGTCGAGGCGTTCCACGCCCGCCGTACCGTGTACCGCGCCGAGGTACTGGCCCACAGGATGGAGTTCATCTGGCGAGCCTGAGCGCGGCTACCCGCAGGGCGGTTGTCGGCCCCGCATCTTGACTGGCGCAAAGCGGTTCAGGGTGCGGGGCCTTTCCGCATCTTGGCGACGGTGCGCTTGGTGGGGCGGGGTGCCGTGCAGAGTCCTCGCAGTTCGGCCAGCACCGCCGGATCGTCCACCGTCGCGGGCAAGCCCTGCGCCTGGCGTGAAGCAGCAGCCAGGCGTGCTCCCAGCGTGGAGACGGCAGGCTCTGACAGCGGCTCGGAGGAAGCGGGGGCGACAGCGGCGGGGGCGGTGGGGGTGCTCATGCTGATAGGTACGACGCCCCTCCCGCACGCTCGCTGTGGTTCAGGGTTCGGTCTGCTTGTCCGGGTTGGCGGCCCAAATCGCAGCCAACAGGCCGGTGTCGCAGCGCAGGGAGTCGAGGGGTTCGCCGCTGAGCAGGCGCAGCAGCACCCCGTCGCCGGTCGCAGTACCTGCGTGCTTCGGGGCGGGGTGTCCCAGCACGATCCTCAGCAACGCGGCCCACGACCTCGGCGGTATCCCCAGCAGCGTCGAGATCGCGCGGTCGCGACGCAGCACCTCCACTGCGTTCGGCCGTGAGGTCAAGTCACCGAGCCGGTAGGCGACGTGCTCGATGCAGTCAGTCACGAGCACGGCATCCCAGCCTGCCGAGGCGAACAGCCCAACTATCTCTGACAGTACGGCAGCGACCCGAGCACGGCCGCCGGAGTCTTCCTCATCGTCGGTGGTGGGGTTGACGGCGAACGCGGGGTGGTAGTCGGCCAGGTTCTCGCGCTCAGCGAACCGGATGGCGTCGTGGAACCCGACGATCCTGGCCGTGTGGCGCACCTTGCTCGGCGAGACGAGCATCCCAGCCGCTCGCACCTCGACGCCACAGGTGATCTTCATAGCGCGAGTGACCACCGCCCACGGATTTCCTGCGTTCCTGGTCGAGGGTGCGAGCATGACCTCGAACGCTGCCGAGGCGATCTCCCACTCATCCAGCGCGTACTTGTGGGCCAGGCGTCGGTATCTCTCTGCCGTGTATCGCATGAGTTCCGCTGCCTCGCGGTCACTGCGCCAGGCCCCAGGCCCTGCCTCGTGCAACCGGATCAGCAGTGCACGCAAGCCTTCTGGCGTCTTGAACCCGTGGCGCGGCGAGCCATCCGGGGCTGCGGCGTCGTCGCCTGTAGTGGGTGGGGTGTGTTCGGTCACGGTGGCACCTCCCGTGAAGGAGGTGCGCCACCAGCACCCACACCAGAACGCTTTTACATACGACGCTCGTCAGCAGACGTACCGCTTGTGTCTCACGCAGCGCACCGAGACTTCGTGGAGCACCGTCTGCCGCGCTCTGGGTGCTCTCGCGACCGTTTCCGCTTTCAGGTCGCGATTTTTCTTGTGGACAGCAAGAAGATGGCTGTGATCGCCGCGATTGCGGCCCCCGAGAAGAACATCCAGGTTGCGTTTCCTGATCCGGCGAGACCGCCGATCAGCGTGCCGACTCCGATACCGATATAGATGCCGGAGGAGTTCAGTGCGACCACGAGGGGCGCTTCGCTGGGTGCGGCGGTGATGAGACGGTGTTGCTGGGGTGGGGTCTGGCACCAACTGCTCGCGCCCCAGGCGAACGCGAGGATGCCGACCAGGATTGGTAGGACAGTACTTATCAGGGTCAGCGACCCGAACGCGAGCAGCGTGCAGACCATCAGCGCGTATCCGACGATCAGTACTCTCGTGCCGCCGAACCTGTCCGTCAGTCGCCCGGAAGATTGCGCACCCGTGACGGCTCCGGCCCCATAGAGGAACAGCATCCACTGGGCGGCATCGGGCGAGATGCCGACCGCGTCGAACGCAGGAATCGCGTATGCGTAGGCGGCGTAGGCCGCAGCCATGCCGAATACCGTCACGGGCAGGATCACCCGCACGCCGGGGTTGCGCAGCACCGACAACCGTTCGGCCAGCGGCACTCTGCTCCCTCCCGCAAGGTTCGGCAGGAGTAACGCGAGTCCGGCACCGATCAGCAGACACAGCAGCGCTACGAGACCCAGGGCGATCCGCCACCCCATGAAGCGGGAAACGAGATTGCCCAACGGCACCCCAATCGCAGTCGCCACGGTCAGGCCACTGACTACGAGAGCCAGCGCTCGCCCGCGCCGTTCCTGGGGCACGAGAGACGACGCCACGGCGCCCGCGTTCGGCGTGTAGGCGGCGGCTCCGAGGGCGGCCAGCACTCGTGAGGCCAGGAGGAGCGCGAAGTTCGGCGCGAACGCCGTACCTAGATTGGCGAGGCCGAGCACGACCAGCGCCGAGACCAGCAAACGTCGACGCGGCACGGTTGCCGTGACAGTGGCGAGCAGCGGTGAGAATACGGCGTAGCAGATCGCGAAGACCGTCACGGAGTAGCCCGCCGCGGCCTCTGTCACGCTGAGTTCGTTCGCCATCTCGGGTAGGAACCCGGCCACGACGAATGCGTCTGTGCCCACAGCAAAGGTGCCGAGCGCCAGGAGCGAGACTCGACCGCCAGACTGCCCGGTCGCTGTGGTGCGGCTCGCATCGAAAGATTTAGGGATATTCAATGTCCCGATTCTCCTTTCAAGAAGAGCCCGACAGGTCGCGTGTCCTTATCGGGCTGTGCGTGGGATTAGGCGGTAGCGGTGCGCTCGATGAAGCGCCGGGTGCGTCGCTCCGCCGTGTCCGGCGTGTTCGCGATGAGCTTGGCGAGCGTCTGGCTCGCGAGCTCTCTGCGCCAGGCCAGTTCAGCCTTGCGCATCGCCATCGAGATGCCGCAGGGGTGTGCGAACTCTGCGGGCGCTCCGGTCTGCCCGGCTCCGCGTTGGCGGATCTCGGTGCATTGGAACGGGTCGGTGCCGCCCTCGATCGCGGTCACGACATCCATGAGGGTGATGGCCTCGGGGTCGCGGCCGAGCCGGTAGCCACCGCGTGCGCCCCTCTCGGAGACGAGGATGCCCGCCTTGGCGAGTGGTTGCAGTTGCTTTTTCAGGTACTCCGGAGGGAGATCGAAGACCTCCGCAAGACGCCCGACGGGGAGGGGTGCCAAGTCGTCGAGCCAGGCGAGCACGAGGCAACAGTGCAAGCCCCACTCCACGCCCTCGCTCATCCGCATAATAGGGATACTATACCTCCCTAATGGCTCACTACCTCCCAGCTCGTCCGGGAGGCGGCTGGCGGCGTGCGCGGTACGTCGCCAGGTGGGTGCGGTTGGCGCAGTTGCGCACGTCGCAGAAGCGCTTTGACCGGTTCTTGGTCAGGTCTGCGAGGGCGGCGGTGCAGTCGTTGGCGGCGCATCGGCTGAGCCGTGAAAGATCGCCGGATCGCACCAGGTCGGTGAGCACAAACGCGATGTCTGACGCCACCCGCTCGCTCAGTGGCGCGGAGCTGCCGGCGGCGTGCATGTGCCAGTCCCACTCGTCGTGACGTACCAGGCGGGGGAAGGCGCGAATCTCGCTGAGCGTGAGGTTGATCGCTTCGACCACGGGCTCGACCTCTTCGTCCAGAGCGGCTTGGAACCGGTCGCGCAGCGTGGCAACCGCAGCCGCGTCGAAGGCCGTCGCCTCCAGTGCTCCCGTGAAGTCGTGTTCGGCGACGAACCGAGTCAGGTCTTCCGGGGTCGCCAGCCCATCTTCTGCGCCGCTGACGCCGGGGGCGGTGTTGAGCAGATCGACCAGCATCAGCAGGTTGGCCCGGACATCGTAGGAGTATTGCATGCCTCCATCCTACTCGTTCATGAACTAGCTCCACAGGCTATTGGAGCCTGTCAAATCCATGTCTACCATGTGATAGACATGGACTAAGACTACTTAGTATCTTTCTCGGTGATGGAGGTGCGGGAGGAGGTTGCCGATGCGACGTGGTGTGATCCTCGGGTTCGTGTGCATGCTGCTGTCCACGTTCTTCTTCGCTGTGGCTGGCCCGGTTGCCAAGGCGCTCTACGGGATCGGCTGGACACCTGGTTCCGTGGTGATGATGCGACTGACAGGGGCCGCGCTCATTCTGCTCGTGCCGACGGTGGTAGCGCTGCGGGGGCGTTGGGGTGAGGTGCGACGCAACTGGAAGACTGTGGCTGCCTACGGGGTCGTGTCGATGGCTGGCGTGCAAGCGTTCTTCTTCCTCGCGCTTGAGCACCTGAGCGTCGCCGTGGCGATTCTGCTGGAGATGATGGGGGCACCTCTCATCATCGTGTTCTGGCTCTGGGCCCGCGCCCAAAAACGCCCCGGCCTCATTACCAGTGTTGGGGTAATCGTGTCGCTACTCGGTGTCGTGCTCGTACTCGACTTCCGAAACGCCTCATTGAGCTGGATCGGTATCCTCATGGCACTGGCCGCCGCCGCGTGCTTCGCCTCCTACTTCCTGGTCTCGTCAGACCACACAATCAAACTGCCACCGATCGCTTTTACCGGACTCGGCATGGGGATCGGCGCTCTCGCTGCTGTACTCGCCAACATCAGCCAGATCATGCCCGCACGGTTTGTCACTTCCGATCTCGACTTCGCTGGCCTACGTGTCTCCTGGATCGTTCCGGCGCTGCTGCTGATCGTCTTCACCGTTGGGGCCTATGTTTTCGGGATCATCGGCCTGCGTTATCTCGGAGCAACAGTCGGGTCGTTCGTGAACCTGACCGAGGTGCCGTTCTCTGCTATCGCCGCATGGATACTCCTGGCAGAGACCCTGACACCATTGCAGATGCTCGGCGGAACCATCATCGTCGGTGGCATCGTCCTCGTGAAATGGGGAGACATCGACTCCGCGACTCGGCCACTCAAGACACATTCCGGCAAGCGAAAAACCACCGCATCGCGCCAAGCCTCGCTCTCAAGCCCGCGCCGTCGTACTCCATAAACCCGCAGACCGAGCACAACCGCTCTTGCTTGACAGCAGGTTCCAATTCGCCGCCTCTCTCTGAGCCGCAGCCTCACCGACGCCCTGAGTCATCACGCCCGAATAACTTGATGTACGTATTTTACGGCGGGGCCGTAGAGCGCACCTCTCCTGCAAGGACGACCTTGCGGGAGGCGGTGAGCGGCGTGAAGGGCGGTGTGCGGTTGTTCCGCGGCAGCGGTGCTGCCGCCCGCCGCTACGTCGAGGCCGACCGCTCCGGCGCGGACGAGTACTACCTCGGCGCAGACGACGCCATAGCCGAGTACACGGTGATCGACGCCAGCGGCGAGGTCACCGCCGCCCGGTCGCTCACGGCGGAGGAGTACGAGGGCTGGGTCGATTGGGTCAACCCCGAGACCGGCGAGTCGATGGGCACCCCGCGCAAGCCCGGTACGACGCCGGGGAAGGCGCGTCGGGGGTCGCCGTTGTTCGCGGAGATGACGATCAACGCCCCCAAGAGCCTGTCCGTCGCCGCCGCCATCCACCCCGACGTCTCCGGCGCCCTCGACGCCGCGCAGCAGGACGCCGCAGCCGAGATACGGAGGTTCCTCGGACAGCACTCGGTCACGCTGGCGGGGCCGCGCGGTGCACAGGAGGTGCTGCCGGTCGAGCACATGCAGACCGTCGCGATCACACACCGCACGTCGCGGGCGGGTGACCCGCACCGGCACATCCACTTCCAGATCGGCACCCGGGTCTGGGCTGGCGGGAAATGGCGCGCACTGACCACCGCGGCGCTGTTCCAGCAGCAAGGAACGATCCGCGCCCTCGGCACCGCGATCATCGCCGCACACCCACAGCTCGCCCAGACCCTCGCAGAGCACGGCCTGACCCTCGACCCCGCATCCGGCGAAGTGGTCGAGTTGGAGCTGTTCAACCCGGTGATGTCGAAGCGGTCGGCGCAGATCAGACGCAACCTGGAACGCATGGAGGCCGAGTGGGAAGCCGCGCATCCCGGCGAAGTGCCCGGCCCGGCACTGACGGCCAGAATGCAGGACGCAGCATGGGCGTTCCAGCGGCCCGGCAAGAAGCCCGCCGACTTGAAGAACGAGCAGTGGTGGCAGCAGGAACTGCGCGATGCCGGCTACGACCCCGCGACCATCGAACGCAAGACCGTGCAACCCCCGGCGTCGCTGGATGACCTCGCCGTGCAGGAGGTCGCATCGCGGGCGCTCGACCGTTGCGCCGCCGGAGCGTCCGCGTGGACGCCGCACACCGTGCAGGAGCACGTCACCCGCATCATCACCGAAGCAGGCATGCAGGCGACACCGGCGCAGTTGCGCGAGTTCATTACGGTTGCGACCGACCTTGCGACCGGCGACTGCTTCTCGATCCTGCCGCCGGGAGCACCGACGCCCGAGCACGTCGCGCACCTGACGAGCCTGGGCGTGGTCGCCGCGGAGACCGCGTTGCGCGACCAGATCACCGCCGCGACACCGCGCCGCGAGCCGGAGCCCGCCGACGTGACCGAGGCTGCGCACGCGGCAGGGCTCGATGCCGGGCAGACCCTCGCTGCGGCTGCCGTCGCTTCGACCGATCCGCTGGTGATCGTGGAGGGCGCAGCCGGTGCCGGGAAGACCACGATGCTCGGCGTCGCCATCGAGGTCGCCGCCGAGCAGGGCAGGTCGTCGCGGGTGGTCGCGCCGACGTTGCGGGCGGCGCAGGTCGCGCACGATGAACTCGGCGTGCCCGCCACCAGTGTTGCGGCGCTCGTGCATGCGCATGGGTGGCGGTGGAACGCCGACGGCGTATGGACACGCCTCAATCCCGGAGATACCGACCCCGAGACCGGGCGCACCTACACCGGCCCGCCGCGAGAAGCAGTGCTACATCGGGGCGAGCGGGTGATCGTGGACGAGGCCGGGATGCTCGACCAAGACACCGCCCACGCCCTGCTGACCGTCACTGCCGAGGCCGGTGCGACGGTCGCGCTCGTCGGCGACCGCGCCCAACTCCCCGCCGTCGGTCGCGGAGGGGTGCTCAACATGGCCGCCCAGATTCGTGGGCGTACTTACGACATGAGCGAACTCCACAGGTTCACTGATCCCGAGTACGCGGCGCTCACGCTGGCGATGCGCGACCGGGAGAACCCTGGCGACGTGTTCGACCAGCTCGCCGCCATGAACCTCGTGACCCTGCATGCCGACGACGACGTGGCCCGTGACCACATCACCGCCAACGCCCACGACGGTGAGGCGATCACGGTGGCGACCAACGACGAAGCGGCGGCGTTGAACGAGCGCATCCGCACCGGCCGCGTCGAGTCCGGTGAGGTCGATGACACCGTAACGGCCACTGGCAGCGACGGGCTCAGCATCGGAGCCGGTGACCTGATCCAGACCCGGAAGAACGACAGCGATCTGGGGGTGGCGAATCGGCAGCAGTGGATCGTCCAGCACGTCGCGGAGGACGGCACCGTCTACGCCCGCGAGACCGCCAGCGGGCGCAAGAACCCCCGCACGGTCGCGCTCCCGTCCGAGTATGTGGGTGAGCATGCGCATCTGTCCTATGCTGCGACCGCCTACGGCGTCCAGGGCGCAACCGTCGATGCCTCGCACACGCTCTTGTCGGAGGCGACGAGCGCGGCAGGCGTCTACGTCGGCATGACCCGAGGCCGCCAGACGAACCGGCTACACGTCGTCGCCGAGGACATGGCGGATGCGCGGGCGCAGTTCATCGACGCGATGGAACGCGACCCGGCAGACCGCGGCCTCGACCACGCCACCCGGCAAGCCGCCGAAGCCATACGCGGCCTCACCGCAGACGGCCCCGTGAGACTCGTCACCGACGAACTCGCCCGCCTCGACCACGAGACCGAGCGTGCACAGCGTGCAGCGGATCGGTGGGAGCAGATCGCCGCACGCCTCGACGCCCAACGCGCCACCCACCGAGCCGAGGACGACGAACACACGACGGTGCTCCGCAACGCCGAGGAAGCCGCCGAGCAGATACGTGCCGAGGTCGCCGGGCCGCTCACCGTCCAGGCCGAACATGACGGCGCGGCCTACCTCGCCGCCGTCGAGAACGAGGCCACCGCCACCGCCCGCCTCGCCACCGTGGGTAGGTTCGGCAGGCGCAAGGCCCGCGCTGAGCACCGGGCCGCGACCGAACACACGCAGACACTCCGTGGACAGGTCAGCACCGAGTGGGGCACCACCCCGACCCATGCCGATCGGCTCCCCGAATGGGCGGGGAAGGTCGCCGCGCGACGCGCCGAGACCGACCCCCGCGTGACCGAGGCCGTGCAGAACGTCGAAGCGGCAACCGCCGACCGTGATGCGGTGCGGGAACGCCACGAGCAAGAACGGACGGCGCTGTTGGTCCGCGAGTACGGGCCAGAGCAGGCCCGCCGCGACCACCTCGGCATGCGTGTCACCAACCCCCACCGCGCGGCTCGCGACGCCCGCGCCCAAGCCGCCGCCACTCGCGCCGAAGCCAACGAACTCCGCAGCCTCCCGATCAACGACGCCGAACGACGCATCGAAACCAAGCGCGCCGAGCAGGAGCACACGCGGCAGCAGGCAGCAGAGCGAGCACAGCAGTTCCGCAACCCGTTCGAGCATGACCCGCATCGCAGTGGTCCGAGACGCGAGGGGCCAACCCGAGGCCTATAGAGGGCAGTCGGCACCCCGTGCAGGCGCAAAAGTAGTTGCCTCTACGCCTAGGCTGTCACTTCAGGCGGTCGCGGTTTTCTGTGGTGTATGCCTTGTTGAGAAGTCTCATGAACTTCGAATCTTGAGCCATCGACTGGTCGCCGATGAGCGACACTGCTATTCCGGGTGTCCATGAGTTCATCACGACTGCCGAGAGTCTTTCACTGAGGTCCGCTGTGTGGATGGTGCGGGTCTGTTGCGGTACGCCCAGTCGGTGTAGGCGGCGCGCAAGTATCTGCATGGTCACTCCCGGCAGGTACTCGGCTTCCGGCCAGATGACCGACTCGCCATCCCAGAATGCGAGGTTCCAGATCGTCGCCTCACTCAATCTGCCGGCCGAGTCCTCGAATGCTGCGTCATCGAAACCTCGCTCGATGGCCTGACGGAGAAAGAAGGTCTTGCTGACTTCGCCGACATGCTTCACCTGCGACAGGTGCCGCTCATGCCGCACGATATCCAGGGCAAGAGGACCGGCAGGAGCAACTGCGGGGTCGGTGACTTTTACGAGCACATCGAGTTTGGGGCTTTCGCCTGCGGGGGCGAATTCGCCAGGCCGGGAGGTGATGAAGCAGGTCACCGATGCGTCCGTTGCTTCGGAGGCTTCGACAGCCGTCCGAAGGTAGTCGGCGATTCGCTCATCGGGAAGATGCTGTCCAAAGAGCGTGTCGCTGGCTTGACGCAGACGCGCGAGGTGGAGATCGAGGCCCGGCACGGAGTAGTCGCGCATCTGCATCGCGGTGAAGTGGGCATACCCCGCGAAGGATAGTGGAGCAAGGTCCGAGACGGTTGCGGGATTACCATTGAGGTGAGTGATCTGAAGGGTCATGAGATGACCGTAGGAGTTGACGCTAGTGGCAGAGGCAAGTCAAGACCGTGCGCGGCTGCTCCGCGTCGGCGATCTGGCGGCCCGCACCGGCGCGACTCCAAGGATGCTGCGGTATTACGAGAACCAGGGGCTTATCGAAGCCGAACGTTCTTCGTCGGGGCAGCGACTGTTCGACCCGGCCGTGGCTGGTCAAGTTCGTCATATCAGGACGCTGCTGGCAGCGGGGCTTCCTACTCGGGCGATCAACGAACTGCTCGACTGCATCCATGACTCGGACCGTCTGGAACCATGCGCGGTTCCCTTACTCGTGGAACACCTGCACGACTATGACGCGCAGATCGCTGAACTGGTCAGCACCCGAGACACCCTCCAAGGCCTGATCGACTCCTCGACACCAAGAGAGCATCAATCCGTCTAGCCGCTCAGAAGCCAATAGCAGGCGAACCACGGACGCATACTGCATCAAGAGACAGGTCTCAGCGGAGTTCGGTACCTTCCACCAAGTACTACATGGAGGAGAGAACGCCCCGCTCTGCGTAGTCTCGGTGGTCACAGCGGCTTCACACTCGATACGCGGCTTCCACCGCACCCCGCCAATATTCGGTCAGCCGTTGGCCGCACGGCCACGAAGCCGTGCGGCGCTGGCATCATCGGGGCCCAGACCATCCGTCCGACGCTACCTGGTAGACTGGAGCTGCGCACACGCGCACGATCACAGGTGAGTGTGTTTGGGGCACCTCGGCTACGCGATCACCGGACACCGCGCACAGGGCGTCACGGTCGATACCGCGCACGCGGTCGTGACGGCGACGACGACGCGGGAGAACTTCTACGTCGCGATGACCCGCGGCCGGCACGGGAACCACGCCTACGTCGCCACCGACACCACAGACGACGCGCACGTCGCCCCGCACCCCTCCGACAACCCCGACGCCACCGCCCGATCCGTCCTGTACGGGGTGCTCCAGCACGTCGGCGCCGAGCTGTCCGCGCACGAGACCATCACCGCCGAACACGAACGCTGGGGGTCCATCGCTCAGCTGGCGGCGGAATACGAGACCATCGCCCAAGCCGGCCAGCACGACCGCTGGGCCACCCTCCTCGAAGCCTCCGGCCTCACCGAGGGGCAGGTCGATCTTGTGCTCGGCTCCGACGCCTACGGTGCCCTGTCCGCGGAGCTGCGCCGCGCCGAGGCCAACCATCACGACCTTGACGCCCTGTTCCCGCGGCTCGTGGCGTCGCGAGGCTTTACCGATGCCGACGACATCGCCTCGGTCCTGCATCACCGCCTCGCCCGCGCCACCGCCCGCCCCGCCGGGTCCGGGCGCACCCGCCGGTCACCGCGGCTGATCGCGGGGCTCATCCCGTATGCCTCCGGCGTCACCGACCCCGAAATGCATCACGCCCTCACCGAGCGAGAAGAGCTGATCGAACACCGCGCGGCCGCGGCCCTCGACCGCGACCTGGACGAAGGTGAGCCGTGGACGGCCGCGCTCGGGAACAAGCCCGCGGACGCACGTGCAGCGCAGCGATGGCGGCAGGCCGGCCGGGTCGTCGCCGCCTACCGCGACCGGTACCAGATCACCGACGAGACCCCGCTCGGCCCCGATGCGGGATCGGATGCGCAGAAGCTCGACGCCGCCCGCGCCACTGCCGCGCTCACCCGGGCGCAGCAGCTCAGCCGCCACACCCCGGGCACCGAGCAGCCCGACCTCACCATGGAAGCTCGGCAGGGGCGCACGCTCTGAGCCGCCGATCAGAGAGAGCGGCCGGGCCGGTTCTGATCGACGGCATCGAGATCGGGTCCGGCGCTCAGGCCCGTGGTTCGTGCCGGGGCCTGGCGTCGGTCTCCGGTGAGGGTGGCGAAGTCGTGGTGGCCGGTGACGAGGGCAGCGGTGCGCTCGCTCAGCAGCAGATGCGTGCCGGTGCTCGCCGCGGACGTGACCGGCCCGGGCACCGCCCCAACCCCACGACCGAGCGCGTGCGCTTCGCGAGCGACGTGCAGAGCGCCGGAGCGTGCCCCGGCTTCCACGATCACCGTCGCCGAGGACAGTGCCGCCAGGAGCCGGCCGCGGGCGATGAACCGGTGCCGGGTCGGCGCCGACCCGGGCGGCATCTCACTCATCAGCAACCCCACATCGCCCACCCGCTCGAGCATCTCGCGATGCCCCGCCGGGTAGAGACGATCCGGACCGCCGGCCATCACCGCGATCGTCTGCCCACCACTACCCAACACGCCGCGGTGCGCGGCACCGTCGATGCCATAGGCACCGCCGGAGACCACGATCTGCTCCGCGTGCGACGCATCCTGGGCGAGCTCGCCGGCGACGAGATCGCCGTAACTCGTCGAGGCCCGAGACCCGGTGATCGTCACCCGATCCTCCTGCCCGCTCGTGAGGAACGAGGTCGCCCCCTTCGCCCACAGCACGTACGGAGCGCGATCACCCAGCGCGTCCACCGAGCCCGGCCAATGCGCATCACCAGGAATCAGCGGCGCATACGAGCCATCCAGCACCCCCGCCAGATCGTCGCCGAGGCGGTCTCGTGAGGCGAATTGCTGCGCGGTGTGGTGCAGGATCGCTGCTTCCTCAGCCCGCACGCCGGGCATCGACCCGCCCACGTCCAGGAGGCGGATGGTCTCGACGGCGCCTTCGCGGCGCAGCAGCCGACCGACGGCGCGGTCGGCGGGCTCGATCATCATCGAGAGCATCACGCGGGCCGTCCGCTCATCGGAGGCGTAGTCAGCCAGAGCAACCATGACCGGGTCCTTCCACTCACCAGGCACTACCAGCGCAGGTGCACCCGGCACCGCGACGAGACCTTCCCCTTCGCCCGGCCCCGGCGTAAACTAGGGGGTGAAGCGCAGGCATTCCATCTGTAGGGTCCTTCGGGATCGCCCCCTCGCGAGGCCACCACCAACACGCCGCTTCTCGATCATTCGAACCGTGTTGAATGGAGGCCCACCGATGTTCCTCAGCGACCGCGTCCGACGCCGCTGGCGCCGCAGCGAGAACACCGCCCAGAACCTGGAACCGGCCCGCCGGCTCTTCCCGACGAACCGCATCCGCGATGCCGTCTACACCCGCCGCGGACTCAAATGGGGCGTCCCCGCGATGTTGCTCGCCGCCCCCTACATCGCCGCCGTCAAGCTCCTGACCGACCACATCGAGCAGGGTGGCCCCGGCTGGCTCCACCTGGTCGTCCTGCTATGCGCATGGAACGCGCTCAAGATGCTCTGGCTCGGCCCGATGAGCCTCTTCGCCCTCGCCCGCGTCCGACACCGCGAACACGTCCAGCACCGCACCGCCCGCCGCGAAGCCGAGACGCGCGGTACGCCGGATGAGGCTCTGGTCATGACCGGAGGTGCATCATGAAGGCCGTCACCTACCGGCGCAGCGTGACGGAGAACCCGGACTGGCTGAATCGGCAAGAAGCCGACTGCCGCCGCTACGCCGACGAGCACGGCCTGACCATCACCGAGGTCTTCACCGACGTCGGGCGCACCGGTGACGGTCTGCGTGGCGTGCTCGATGTCGTCGCGCGGGAGGACGTGACGGGGCTCATCGTCACCGACCTTGCTCGGCTCGGTGCGAAGTATGCCGATCACGTCGCCATCGTCCAGCAGCTCCACGACGCCGGAGTCGACATCCACGTCACCAAAGACCGCACGACACGCTTCGTCGAGGAGAACCTGATCGCCGTCAAGCAGGCCTGCACCGAGGCTGACGCTCGCTTCGCTGACTACCCGCTCAGCAGCGACGACCCCGACGACTGAGCGAACTCACTCGCCGCACCGGCCTCGCTCCCGACCTCCAGGAGCGGGGCCACATCCACGGGCCGCGTCCGTCCGTCACGCGTTGGCGCCTTCCTGACGAGCCTTCGACTTCTGGGCCGGAACCGCACTGGGCTCCTCACGACCCACGGGCTGACGATCGCAGTGCAGAGCAGCGCTGTCTCATAGGATTGGCGGTGACGACGCTCGAACGAGGAGGTGCCGCGTGTCCCTGGCGACCCAGCCCCATGCGAGCGGCGGCGCCCCCGAACTCACCGACTTTCCTGTCCCCGTAGTGTCGGGCTCCCCAGCGCCGGCGCTCCCTGGATCACCCGTGCCTCCGGCCCACCGCATCTACTTCTATTCGCCGGACGAGTGGGAAGTCTTCATCACCGAGTGGGCGACCGGAGTCGCTGTTTCGTATCGACAGATCAAGCAACTCGGTGGCTCCGGAGACCGAGGCGTCGATGTTGCCGCGTTCAAGACCGACCGCGGCCTTGAAGCCGCCTGGGACTGCTTCCAGGCCAAGCATTACGACGGATCGCTCACTGTTTCGGACGCATTCCCCGAAATGTTGAAGATCTTCCACGGCGTGGTGGACGCCTTCTATTGCCTTCCGGATCGATACGTGTTCGTCGCACCGCGGGGGTGCGGTCCAACGCTCAACCGCCTGCTGAGTAAGCCCACGGAACTCCGGAAGAAATTCCTCGAACTGCTTGACGCACGAGGCACCGTTACGCGGCTGTATGACGAGCAAGCGCTGAAATCGATTCGTGAACTCGCCGAATCCACTGACTTCTCGATCTTCCAGTCGCTCGAACTCAACGACATGCTCGACATACACCGCAAGACTCCATACTTCGCCGCAAGGTTTGGCACGGCACTCCCTGCTCGGCCTCCCGTCGAACAGGCCCCAGCGAATCCCTCGCCAGGCGAAGCGATCTATGTCAAGAAGCTCGTAGACGTCTATAACGAGCAGGACCCCGCGTCCTGCACCGATGTCGACTCGGTTGCTGCGCACGCCAAGCACGGTCCGCACCTCCAGAGGCAGCGAGAGGCCTTCTACTCTGCCGAAGCGCTTCGCCTGTACGCGAGAGACTCGGTGCCCGACGGTACGTATGAACTGCTCCAAGACGACGTCTACACCGGCGTAATCGATACCGCAGAAGCGAACCACTCCAGTGGCCTTGACCGACTCCGAGCTGTGCTTACACAGTCTGGCCAACTCGACCTTGGCGCCCACACGCTTATCTCGATGTCGAACCTCAAGGACCGTCAAGGTATCTGCCACCAGCTCGCCAACGCCGACAAACTGACGTGGGTGGACACTGATGAGTAATCCCCTCAACAGCCCTCTCGAAGTAGGGATGCGTGTCCTGATGATCCTCGTCGAAGCCTTCCCTGCTCATCTCGATATCAACCGGCTTGTGCTCCTCGACCACGGCCTACTGCACAGCGCGGACCTCAACGGCCCCGAGAGCCTCCACCCTCCCATCCCGGTACGAGTGGGCGAGCTCGGGGTGAAACGACAGCACATCGAAGACGGCCTCCACGTCATAATCCGAGCTGGACTCGCAGAGATGTCAGCCGAAGACAGCGGCATCGAATTCTGGGCCAACGAGAGCTCCGAGAGCTTCCTGAAGCTCCTTGAAAGCGACTACGCGCACGCCCTCCACGACCGTGCGCACTGGGTTGTTGAAGAACTCGGGACCGTTGACGACGCACGCCTGCGAGAACGCATGAGGGAGATCTCCTCGCACTGGTCCGAAGAGTTCGAAGTCATACAACACGAGAGCGGAAATGACATCTGATGGGACGACTCGCGCTCTCGCACCTGACATTCACCGGAACAAACGCCGCCCCGGCCTCGGTCGACTTCAGCCCACACGTCACCGTCATCCACGGCCCCTCGGACACGGGCAAGTCGTTCATCGTCGATGCGATCGACTTCGTTCTCGGCGCCAAGGAACTCAAGGAGATCCCGGAGCGGGAAGGGTACAGTCGCGTCCTGCTCGGGCTGGAACTCCCCGCCGGTGAACGCATCACGCTCGCACGATCGGTGGACGGCGGCAGCATCTCCCTCTACCGATCCGATATCCGCGTCGAACCCTCGACCCCCGCAGACGAGACGCTCGCCGCGAAGCACAGCGCAGCGAGCACGAAGAACATCTCCCGGTTCCTCCTCGACCAAGTAGACCTCGACGAGAAGCAGGTGCGGAAGAACGCGCGGAACGAGACACACATGCTCAGCTTCCGCGACCTGACCCGCCTGTGCCTCATCGGCGAAACAGAGATGCAGGCCGAAGAAGCCCCCGGCCTCAGCGGCAACCCAGTCAACAAGACCAAAGAAGTCTCAGCCCTCAAACTCCTTCTCACGGGCGAAGACGACTCCGCGTTGACTGCGGTTCCCTCGCCACAAGAGCAAAAGCGGCTGCGCGGCGCTCGGCAGGAAGTCGTCGAGAGGATGCTCAGCCAGCTTGAGTCGCAACTCCAAGACGTTGCTGAGACGACAGAACTTGCGACGCAACTCGGCAAGTTGAACAGCACAATTGACGAGCACAGCACGATGATCGGGAGCCTCACGGAACAGCGCGGCCAGCTCCTCGTTGCGCACAGCAAACTTCAGTCTGCCGACAACGCCCAGCGGTCGGAGTACTCAGATGCGGCGGTGCTCCGCCAGCGGTTCACTCTTTTGCAAAAGCAATACGAGAGTGATCTGGCACGCCTCGAAATGATCGCGGAAGCCGGGAACTTGCTCGGCTACTTCCGGCGAGGGACCTGTGTCTTCTGCGGCGCGGAACCGGCCAGTCAGCATCTCAACGTGGACTGCGAGGGAGATACGACCAGCTTTGGCGTCTCCGTCGACTCCGAGACCCGGAAGACCCAGGGCCTTCTGGATGACCTCCGCGTGACGATCGAGAACCTGGATGCGCGAACCGAGGTTCTTCGTGCGTCGATTAGAACGACGCGTCGAGATGCATTGTCGTTGCAGAAGCGCATTGAGAAGCTCGACGCGAGGATGAACCCAGAGAAGGGGAACCTCCGTGAGCTTCTTGCCAAGCGCAGCGAAATCGAGAAGCACATGGGCCTCTATGAGCAAGTCAAGACTTTCGAGGACATGATTCGACGGATCGCGGACGAGACTGAAGCGGAGGTGGCAACAGCGGTTGCAGGGTTGAGCCTCACAGCCGTGCGGGAGTTCTCCGCCGAGATCTCCAAGCGCCTCGCCGAGTGGGACTACCCGTCCGCGGCATCCGTTCGTTACGACCGAAACGAACTTGACATCATCGCTGGCGACCAACGGCGCTCGGCGCACGGTAAGGGAGTACGCGCGGTTCTCCACGCCGCCTTTACGCTCGCCCTCGCCCAATATTGTTTTGACCGGGAAATGCCACACCCTGGATTCGTCGTGCTCGACTCGCCCCTCGTCACCTACCGACCACCGGATCAGTCCACAGAGGCGGACGACGAGCCACCGGAGGGCGTTGTCCGGGCCTTCTACCGTGACATCCAGGCCAACTTTGACGGTCAGATCATCGTCATGGAGAACACCGACCCACTGGACCCGCTCGGAGACGACGCGCGCGACATCCGCTTCACGAAGCACATCGACGTGGGGAGGTACGGCTTCCTGCCTGTCGTCGATGGCACGGGGACTACCGACATCTTGACGATCGAAGGCTGACCGGTGGCTGCGACGAACCCGTTCTGCCTAGCGTTCGCGGCCGTAGGGATCGCGTAGCGCTATCCCCGCGCGGAGCAGGTTCACCCGAACCGAGCTTGGATTGAAGCCGAGTCTCTCGCCGACCCTTGCCAACGACTCGCCCTGTTCGTAGCGCAGGCACATCTCGCGCACCTGCTCAGATGACGGCTTCTCACCGCGTAGCCGCACTCCTCGCTCACGCAGCCGCTCAGCGAGGCGCTGACGGCTCACTCCCAGATCACCCGCGATCGCCCGCAGGATCTCGCCGTCCTTGTATCGGCGCTCTGCCTCTCCCAGCATGGCCGCCGTCAGCCGCGGAACCGGACGCGGCAACGCTCGCGCCGACGTCGGCGATACCGGCGCGGGCCTGCGCCGCCGACGGATCGCACGATGCGACGAGACCGCCAACTGTAGAGCCGGGGCAAGGTTCGAGCACTGTCGCGCTACCTCCACTCGAGAAGCTATTGAGACAG
>JAKDKQ010000534.1 GCA_030453295.1 Janibacter sp. | reverse complement strand
GCAAGGTCATCGGCGACCGTCTCGGCAAGGCCGCCCGCAGCGCCAGCGGCCGGTCCAAGGACGCCATCCACGACGCCCGAGCCCGCCGCGAGGCCATCCGTGCCGACCAGCGCACCCGGACCTCGCTGGGCTCGGCGCCCGTCACGGTCGAGATCGAGTCGCCCGCACCGCTGCTGCCCGCGGCGGCCGGAGCCCCCCCGAGCCGCAGCCAGTCCAATGTCGTGCTCATGATCATGGCGGGCTTCGTCGCTCTCGCCTGCCTCCTCGGTGGCATCGGTGTCTCCCGCATCGGGTCCGGCACCGACCTCGGCCGGATCTTCGGTGGCGACGAGACGACCGCGGTGCAGACCACGGAGTCCAGCTCCGAGAGCGAAGGGGGCTCCGGCGGCGACGGCGAGCCGCTGGGCGTCATCAATGCCGCAGGCTTCGATCCGCCGCCCGGCGACGGCGCCGAGCACAATGCCGAGGTTCCCCGCGTCTACGACGGCAACCCGTCGACCATCTGGACCACGGAGGGCTACAACAGCGAGTCCTTCGGCGGGGTCAAGCAGGGCGTCGGCATCACTGTCGACCTGGGACAGGCGCAAAAGATCAGCTCTGTGACACTCGACCTGCCCACCACGGCGCAGGCGACGGTCTACGCCGGAGACCAGGCCACCAACTCCGGGACCGAGATCGGCAAGACCGAGGGCAAGACCGGCCAGGTCGTCCTCACGCCCTCCTCCGAGGTCACCGGCCAGTACGTGACCGTCTGGTTCACCTCGCTCGCCCCGAGCGACGACGGGCGATACCGTGCGGCCCTCGGCGAGATCGCGGTCCGCTGAGACCGGCCATGACGACCCTGCCCCTCGGTGAAGCCGATGACCGCGTCCTGATGCAGCGGCACGCTGACGGCGACCCCGATGCCTTCGGGGAGATCTATCGGCGTCACCGTGACCGGATGTGGGCCGTCGCCGTCGGGGTGTGCGGCGACCGTGAGCTGGCTGCCGAGGCCGTCCAGGACGGCTTCATCTCAGCCTTCCGCCGGGCCAGCAGCTACCGCGGCGAGGCCGCCGTGACGACGTGGCTGCACCGGATCATCGTCAACGCCTGCATCGACCTCACCCGCAAGGCTCGCCCCACCAGCGAGCTCACCGACGAGGTCATCCGACTCGCCCCGGCGACCGCCGACGCCACGGGACGGGTCGACACCCGGATGGCGGTCCACGAGGCCCTGCACGCCCTCCCGGAGGCCCAGCGCCTGGCGCTCGTCCTCGTCGACATGCACGCCGTCCCCGTCGCGGAGGCAGCTGACATCCTCCAGGTCGCCCCGGGGACGATCAAGTCCCGCTGCTCGCGCGGCCGCGAGGCCATCGGGATCGCTCTCGCAGACGCCGGTTTCGGCGCCGAGGGAACCTCCCGGCGCGGTGGCTCGTCAGACACAACACGCCAGACACGCCCCCAGGGAGGTGGCCATGACTGAGGAACAGGACCCGACCGGCATGCGTCATCTGCTCGCAAGCCTCAAGGAGAGCGGACCCATGCCCGCCGACCTCAACGACCGCATCCGCGCCAGCCTCGCGGA
>JAKDKQ010000103.1 GCA_030453295.1 Janibacter sp. | reverse complement strand
AGGAGGCCCTGCGCCACAACAAGGTCAAGGCCCTCATCGCGACGAGCGCGCTCGGCATGGGCTTCGACAAGCCGGACCTCGGCTTCGTCGTGCACCTCGGGGCGCCGTCCTCACCTGTCGCGTACTACCAGCAAGTCGGTCGAGCCGGCCGCGCCACCGAGCGCGCCGACGTCGTCCTGCTGCCCGGGCACGACGATGTCTCGATCTGGAAGCACTTCGCCTCGGCCTCGATGCCCCGCGAGGACCAGGCCGCTGCAGTCCTCACCGCGCTCGCCGAGGCCGGCCGGGCCCTATCGACCGCAGCGTTGGAGACGATCGTCGACATCAGACGCACGCGCCTGGAGCTCCTGCTCAAGGTGCTCGACGTCGACGGCGCGGTCCAGCGCGTGAGCGGCGGTTGGATCAGTACCGGCCAGCCATGGGTCTATGACGCCGAGCGCTACGAGCGGGTGGCCGCGGCCCGCGAGGCCGAGCAGCAGCACATGCTCGACTACATCACCACCGACGGGTGCCGGATGGCCTTCCTCCAGCGCACCCTCGACGACCCGACCGCGCACGACTGCGGTCGGTGCGACCGGTGCGCCGGGCCCTGGATCGACGCGGATGTCCCCGAGGGCGCGTTGGGCTCGGCCCGATCCACCCTCGACCGGGCAGGAGTCGACCTCGACCCTCGCGCCCAGTACCCCACCGGCATGGGCCGGCTGGGTGTCGACGTCAAGGGCAAGATCCCTGCCGGAGAAACGATGTCGCAAGGGCGGGGGCTCGCCCGCCTCACCGACCTCGGATGGGGTCCCCGCGTCCGCGAGCTCCTCGCCGAGGACCAGCCGGTCCCGGAGTCCACGATCCGGGCGTGCGTCCGGGTGCTCGCCGAGTGGGGCTGGCAGACGCGGCCGGTCGGCATCGTCACCATCCCCTCGCGCTCCCGTCCGACGCTGGTTGCCTCACTCGCCGAGCAGCTGGGCCAGATCGGGCGCCTGCCGGTCCTGGGGTCGCTCGACCTCGTCGACGGCGGCCCCATCGGCGAGCCGGGCGGCAACTCCGCCTACCGCCTGTCTGGTGTGTGGGGACGCCTCGTCGTCGGTCCGGAGCTCGCCGCGACCCTGAGTGACATCCGCGGCCCGGTCCTGCTCGTCGACGACATCGCCCACTCCCGGTGGACCCTCACCGTGGCTGCCCGCGCCCTGAGGCGGGCCGGCGTCGAGGAGGTCCTGCCCTTCGTCCTGGGGCTCGACGGCTGAGGCACGACACCCACCAGTCGGTGAGACTGATCTCACGACCACACCCGCCTCTCGCCTAGAGTCACGTCGTTGACCACGACACGAGGAGCCCCATGACCGCCGAGTCGATCGAGCAGGCACAGCGCATCGCGCTCAGCACCGCCCTGGCCACGCTGGACCTCGAGGACGTCGGACACGCGACCATCCGGGTCGAGGGGCCCGAGGGCGTCGGCGAACTCGGCGCGAGCGCCGCGGACGTCTTCGAGGGCGAGAGCATCGCCATGCCGCACGGCCGCGTCTTCGGCGGGCAGGTCCTCGCGCAGGCACTCGTCGCGGCCGGGCGCACGATCCTGCCGGAGATGCCGCACCGCATGCCCCACTCGCTGCACGCCTATTTCATGCGACCGGGCGACTCGAGCCTGCCGATCCGCTTCGCCGTCGAGCGCATGCGCGACGGCCGCTCCTTCTCGACCCGGCGCGTCCATGCCCTGCAGCACGGACGTCCCATCCTGTCGATGACCGCGTCCTTCCAGGACCCGTCCGATGGTCTCGACCATCACCTGGCGATGCCTGATGTCCCATACCCCGAGGACCTCGAGTCCGTGTCCGACAAATACGCCGACATCGACCACCCACGGGCCCAATACATCGCCAGCCGACCGGTCGATCACCGCTATGTCGACGGCGACATCATGGTCGTCCCCGCCCCCGACCTCGACGGACGTCAGCGAGTGTGGTTCCGCACCGTCGCGCAACTGCCCCACGACCAGTTGACGCGCTGTGCCGTCCTGGCCTTCGCCTCCGACTACACCCCCATCGACACGATGCTGCGCGCCCACGGGCTGACGTGGGCACAGCCCGGCCTGACCGCGGCGACGATCGACCACACGATCTGGTTCCACCGTCCTGTCGACCCCGGTGAGTGGCTGCTCTACGACCAGGAGTCGCCCTCCACCCGCTCAGGACGCGGGCTCATGGTGGGCAAGGTCTTCACCGAGGACGGCACCCTTGTCGCGACGATCGCCCAGGAGGCGATGGTGCGCATCAAGCAGCGAGACGCCGGGACCACACCCGCAGACAATTCCTCTAAATAGGTACACCTCACGCGACGGTTCCCCGAGGGTCACCGCAAACTGCCCCGGCGGGTCCGCCATCGTGTGATCTGAACCTGCGAAATGTTGGGCATTATCACCACGCAAGTGTTGCGCAATTCACGTCAGGTGAGATGAAGCAGCCCTCCGGAGTTGCAGTCATTTTTATCTGGCACACTCCAGTGTGTGATGAGCACGTCGGGAGGCCCCGGGGTAGGCGCCTCGGAGGGCACGGAGCCGGCTGACACGGGCGCCGGGCTGCTGCGCTCCGCCGTGCGTCGCGACATCGTCGACACCTTGGCCAACCTCCCTCTGGGCCAGCGCGACGACGGGCTGACCGCCCAAGAGCTCGGTGAGCTGGTGGGTCTGCACGTCACGACCGTCCGCTTCCACCTCGACCGCCTCGTGGCCAGCGGCTTGGTGGACAGCCACTCGGTACGCACCGCTGGCGCTGGGCGACCGAGCAAGCAGTATGTGGTCGCGCCCGGGTCCTTCGGAACCTTTGAGTCCGACTCCCACGCCGCGCTCGCGGCCCTACTCGCCGAGACCTGGGCGGCGCGGTCAGCCGACGGGCAGCCGCTCACACCCGAACAGGCCGGCGCGTTGTGGGCACACTCGCGTGCCGCCGACCTCTTGGCCCGCATCCCCTCGACCCAGTCCGCCGCCACGGCAGGTGACTGGCTGGGCAAGGTCGGTCTGATGATCGACGTCCTGAGGGCCTGGGGATACACGCCCTCCGTGCGTACGCACGACGAGGGCCGCACCGCCGACATCGACGTCGTCGACTGCCCCTTCCTCGAGCTCGCCCGCGAACAGCCCGAGGTCGTCTGCGGCGTCCACCGTGGCCTCATGCGCGGCACCCTCGAGGTCCTCGGCGAGCGCGATGCCGAGCTCTCGCTCACCCCCTTCGTCGAACCCACTCTCTGCACGGCGCACGTCACCACCCGGACCCCGTTTGCCCCTCGAGGAGCCATTTCATGACCGCTTCGTCCAGCTCGCACGCCACGCGCAAGCCCCTGCCGCAGTCCGCCGGACTCGATGGGTCCCTCTCTGCGGCGCTCGTCGGCACCCGCCGCTTCTTCACCAAGGCCAAGGTCTCGGACGACCAGCGCTCGATGTACGTCGAAGGGGGCCGCGCTGGCGATGTCTTCTACCGCGACCGCTGGAGTCACGACAAGGTCGTGCGCTCCACCCACGGGGTCAACTGCACGGGCGGCTGCTCCTGGCAGGTCTACGTCAAGGACGGGATCATCACCTGGGAGGCCCAGCAGACCGACTACCCGAGCACCGGCGCCGATCGCCCTGAGTACGAGCCGCGCGGTTGCCCCCGCGGGGCGGCCTTCTCCTGGTACACCTACTCCCCCACCCGGGTGCGCTACCCCTACATCCGCGGTGTGCTGCTCGACCTCTTCCGCGAGGCGAAGGCCCGCCACGGCGACCCGGTCGTCGCCTGGGGCTCCATCGTCCAGGACCCGGAGGCCACGGCCCGATACAAGAGCGCCCGCGGCAAGGGCGGGCTCGTGCGCGCCACGTGGGAGGAAGCGGTCGAGATGATCGCTGCGGCGCAGGTCTACACGATCAAGCGCTGGGGCCCGGACCGGATCGCCGGCTTCTCCCCCATCCCCGCGATGTCCCCGGTCAGCTACGCCTCCGGTGCGCGCTTCCACGAGCTCATCGGCGCACCGATGCTCTCCTTCTACGACTGGTACGCCGACCTGCCCAATGCCTCGCCGCAGATGTTCGGCGACCAGACGGACGTCCCCGAGTCGGGCGACTGGTGGGATGCCGGCTACCTCATCATGTGGGGCTCGAATGTTCCGGTGACCCGTACCCCGGATGCGCACTGGATGACGGAGGCGCGCTACCGCGGGCAGAAGGTCATCGCGGTCGCACCCGACTACGCCGAAAATGTGAAGTTCGCCGACGAGTGGGTGGCCGCAGCACCCGGCACCGACGGTGCCCTGGCGATGGCCATGGGCCACGTCATCCTCAAGGAGTTCTTCGTCGACCAGCAGGTCGACTTCTTCACCGACTACAACCAGCACTACACCGACCTGCCGCACCTGATCTGCCTCGACGAGGGCGAGGACGGCGCGTACACCCCGGGTAAGTTCCTCGTGGCCGGGGATTACGACCACCCGGAGAGCACGAGCGAGAACGCGATGTGGAAGACCGCGGTGATCGACGAGGTCACCGGCGAGGTCGTCATCCCCAACGGTTCGCTCGGCCACCGCTTCGGCGACGAGGGCATGGGCCGCTGGAACCTCGAGCTGGGTGACATCCGCCCCCGCATGAGCCTCTACGACGACGAGCAGCGCGAAGGCGCCGTCGAGGTCGCCCTCCCCCGCTTCGACAACGTCGAGGGCGCCATGTCCACCGAGCGTCGCGGAGTCCCCGTGCGCAGGGTCGCTGGCCGCCTTGTCACGACGGTGCTCGACCTGATGCTCGCCCAGTACGGGGTCGCTCGTGAGGGCCTGCCTGGCGCCTGGCCGGAGGGCTACGGGGACCCGAGCGTGCCGGCCACCCCGGCCTGGGGCGCAGAGATCACCGGCGTTCCCGTCGAGCAGATCGTGCGTCTGGGCCGTGAGTGGGCGCAGAACGCGATCGACACCACCGGTCGCGGCATGATCCTCATGGGCGCCGGGACCAACCACTGGTTCCATGCGGACCAGACCTACCGGGCCATGCTCGTGCTCACGACGATCACCGGGTGCCAGGGACGCAACGGTGGCGGCTGGGCCCACTATGTGGGGCAGGAGAAGGTCCGCCCCCTCATGGGCTTCCAGCACATGGCCTTCGCCCTGGACTGGATCCGCCCGCCGCGGCACATGAACCAGACCGCGTACTGGTACGTCCACACGAGCCAGTACCGGTACGACACCTTCACCGCGGAGGAGATCAACGGCAACACCGGGGCCTTCACCGGGCGCAGCACGATGGACCTGCTCGCCCAGTCCGTCCGGCTGGGCTGGACGCCCTCGTACCCCCAGTTCGACCGCAGCTCGCTGGCCGTCGCGGACGAGGCGGCCGAGGCCGGTGTCCCCGCCGCCGAGTACGTGACCAAGGCGCTGAAGGAGGGGAGCCTGCGCTTCGCCATCGAGGACCCGGAGGCCGAAGAGAACCACCCCCGGGTGCTCTCCCTGTGGCGCTCCAACCTCTTCGGTTCCTCCGCGAAGGGCAGCGAGTACTTCCTCAAGCACCTGCTCGGTACCGAAAACGCAGTCAAGGCGCAGGAGGCGCCGCAGGAGATGCGTCCGGAGGGGATCGCGTGGCCGGAGCGAGCGCCGGAGGGCAAGCTCGACCTGCTGCTGACTCTCGACTTCCGGATGACGAGCTCGACCCTGCTCTCCGACGTCGTCCTCCCCGCGGCCACGTGGTACGAGAAGCACGACCTCAACACCACGGACATGCACCCCTTCATTAACTCCTTCAACCCGGCGATCGCCCCGCCGTGGCAGTCGAAGAGCGACTGGGAGACGTGGAAGGTCATCGCGCAGCGCTTCTCCGAGCTCGCCGCGGATCACCTCGGCACCCGTCAGGACGTCGTCGCCAAGCCCCTGTGGCACGACACCCCGGAGGCCATGGCGACCGTGCACGGTCGCGTCCTGGACTGGAAGTACGGCGAGTGCGAGCCCGTCCCGGGCAAGACCCTGCCCGTGCTCGTCGAGGTCGAGCGAAACTACCCGGCCATCTACGACCAGCTGACGGCGATCGGTCCCCTGCTGGAAAAGGTCGGCATGGTGACGAAGGGGGTGCCCTACGAGCCGAGCAAGGAGGTCGCCGAGCTCGGGCAGCTCAACGGGCTCGTGCGCGGCGGGTTCGCCGATGGCCGGCCCAAGCTCGAGACCGCCATTCATGCGGCCGACGCGATGCTGCGCCTGTCCGGGACGAGCAATGGCCACCTGGCCACTCAGGGTTTCAAGGCGGCCGAGAAGCGGACCGGGACCACGATGCACGACCTGGCCGCCGAGCACGAGGGCAAGCACATCACCTTCAAGGACACCCAGGCCGGGCCCGTCCCGGTCATCACCTCACCGGAGTGGTCCGGCTCCGAGGCGGGAGGACGGCGCTACGCCCCCTTCACCGTCAACATCGAGCGGTACAAGCCCTTCCACACCCTCACCGGTCGCCAGCAGTTCTACCTCGACCACGACTGGATGACGGCGATGGGTGAGGGGCTGCCGGTCTATCGCCCACCGCTGAACATGACCCGGCTCTTCGGTGAGTCCCCGATCGGGACGACATCGCAGGCCGAAGGGGAGTCCCTCGCGCTGGCGGTGCGCTACCTCACGCCCCACAACAAGTGGTCGATCCACAGTGAGTACCAGGACAACCTCTTCATGCTCAGCCTCAGTCGGGGCGGGCAGGCCATCTGGCTCTCGGACATCGACGCCGCGAAGATCGGCGTGCGCGACAACGACTGGGTCGAAGCGGTCAACCGCAACGGTGTCGTCGCCGCTCGAGCGATCGTCAGCCACCGGATGCCAGAGGGCACCGTCTACATGCACCACGCCCAGGACCGCCTCATTGACGTCCCACTGACGGAGACGGACCAGAAGCGGGGCGGCATCCACAACGCGCTGACCCGCATCCTCATCAAGCCCAGCCACATCATCGGTGGGTACGCCCAGCTGTCCTACTTCTTCAACTACATCGGGCCGACCGGCAACAACCGCGACGAAGTCACGATGATCCGACGCCGCACCAATCAGAACGTGGAGTACTGACATGAAGGTCATGGCACAGATGGCGATGGTCATGAACCTCGACAAGTGCATCGGGT
>JAKDKQ010000533.1 GCA_030453295.1 Janibacter sp. | reverse complement strand
GCGAAGGAGTGGATGGCCGGCGTGGCCTCGGGCGTGACATCGCTCCACGACAGGCCGGGCGCGCCGATGAGGACGACATCGCGTGGCTCCTGCGCGGCCGAGGCCGACGGCGCGAGCACCCCGAGGAGCACGAGCAGAGCCAGCAGGATCGGGACCACACCTCCAGGACGAAGGGAGTGCCGCGCGCTCATCATGTGCCCACCGTAGTGACCTGCACGGTCTGCGAGCGCCCGTCGGACACAATGGCGGCATGTCTCGCGTGAGCCGTCCCCACCTCCTGCTGGGAGTCGTGCTCTTCGTGCTCATCGCGGCATGGCCGGTCGCCAAGTTCCTCCTGCTCTTCCCGCAGGACCAGTGGCAGGTGGACGTGCAGGTCTACCGCGAGGGTGGGATCTCGGTGCTGCAGGGCCGCGACATCTACGCGCAGATGACCCAGCCGCCGCAGCTGCTGCCCTTCACCTACCCGCCGATCGCGGCCTTCCTGTCGATCCCGCTGGCCTTCGTCCCCTTCCCCGTCGCGGCCTGGGGCTGGACGATCACCCAGCTGCTCGCCAACGTCGCCATCACGTGGATCGCCTGGTACCGGCTGCGCGAGCGAGTCGGCGTGTGGGCGCCGGTGCTCGTCGGGATCGTCGCGGCCGGGTTCCTGTGGACGCAGCCGGTCGGCGACGGGATCCGCTTCGCGCAGGTCAACGCCTTCCTCGTGCTCATCTGCCTGCTCGACCTGCAGCGCCCGCGGGCCCGATGGCTGGCCACGGTCCCGCCCGGCGTCCTCGTCGGCATGGCGATGGCGATCAAGCTGACCCCCGGCGTCTTCGTCATCCACTACCTGCTGAACCGCCGTTGGCGAGAGGCCGGTTGGGCGATCGGCACCGCCACCTTTGTCTCGCTCGCGGCGTGGGCCGTGCTCCCGCAGGCCTCCTTCGCCTTCTGGGGCGGGGCGCTGTCCGACCCGACCCGCCTGGGCCCCAACGACGGCTCGGCCAACCAGGCCTTCCGCGCGACGCTGCTGCGGCGCGGGCTCGATGGTGCCGAGCTGACCCTCGCCTGGGCGCCGTGGTTGCTCGTCATGGGCGCGATCGTCTTCTGGGTGGCGCACCGCGCCCACCGCCAGGGCGACTGGGTCGCGGAGGCAGGCGCGGTCGGCCTCGCCGGGTTCCTGCTCTCGCCCGTCTCGTGGGTGCACCACCTGCACTGGATCATGGTCATCGTCCCGGCGATCCTCGGGTGGGCCGTCCTGCGAGCCCGGCCCGATGGGCGCCGCGTCGGCGCCGCCGCCGTGGTCGTCGCATGGTTCGTCTGCACGATGCCCTTCTGGGGAGTGCTGTGGAAGCGCGAAGGGAGGGACCCGCGCTTCATCGGCGACCTCCTGATCGAGGGCAATGTCATCGGCAGCGTCGTCGTCCTCGCGCTGCTCGCGTGGGCGGTGCGGCGGACCGACCGTGAGCTGGCGTCCGGTGAGGTCACCCCGGCGCTGCGTCCGGCACGGACAGCCGAAACCACCGTCGCGGCCGGTGACTAGGGTGACGCCATGAGTGCCGTCGAGATCGCCCTGCTGTGCGGTCTTG
>JAKDKQ010000102.1 GCA_030453295.1 Janibacter sp. | reverse complement strand
GGTCGTGACCTCGAGCAACCCCCTTCCCCCTCCCACGCCCCCCGCACTCGCTGCCGCTGGAGTCTGTCTGATCGAGGCTGTGCTGCTCGTCGTGACCGCGGCCCTGTACGGGTTGGAGCTGGTCGACGGGCGTGCCGCGGATGCCAACACCGCCTCGATGTCCCTCGTGGTGTGCCTGATCTTTGCCATCCTCCTGGCCGTGCTCGCGGCCGCTTGGCACAAGGGGGCGAGATGGCCGCGCACGCCCACGCTGGTGTGGAATGTCCTGCTCCTCCCGGCGGCGTGGACGCTCACGACGACCAACGGCATCTGGGTCGGGCTGACGCTCGCCGTCGTCGCCGTGGCCGGGATCGTGGCCTCGCTCCTGGCGCCCTCCGCGGACCTCCCGGACCGGACCCTGTGACATGAGCACCTTCGACGTCGTCGAGGCCGACATCGCGTCCTTGCGTGCAGCCCTCGCATCCGGCGAGACGACCAGCGAGCAGCTCGTCACCGCCTACCTCGCCCGCATCGCGGCCCACGACACCGCCGGCGTGCGGCTCAATGCCGTCGTCGTGCCCAACCCGGACGCGCTCGCGGATGCTCGGGCCAGCGATGCCCGGCGGACGCAGGGGGCGCCCTTGGGCCCGCTCGACGGGATCCCGTACACGGCCAAGGACTCCTACCTCGCCCGGGGGCTGACGTGCGCGAGCGGGTCGCCCGCCTTCGCCGACCTGGTGGCGCAGCGTGACGCCTTCACCATCGAGCGGCTGCGAAGTGGCGGCGCGGTGCTCATCGGCCTGACCAACATGCCACCGATGGCCAACGGTGGCATGCAGCGCGGGGTCTACGGCCGCGCGGAGAGTCCCTACAACGGCAGCTACCTCACCGCGGCCTTCGGCTCGGGGTCGTCCAACGGGTCGGGGACGGCGACGGCAGCCAGCTTCGCCGCCTTCGGGCTGGGGGAGGAGACCTGGTCGTCGGGGCGTGCGCCGGCCAGCAACAACGCGTTGTGCGCCTACACCCCTTCCCGTGGCGTGATCTCGGTGCGGGGCAACTGGCCCCTCGTCCCCTCGATGGACGTCGTGGTTCCCCACGCCCGCACGATGGCCGACCTGCTCGAGATCCTCGACGTCATCGTGGCCGACGACCCGGACACCACCGGTGACCTGTGGCGCACCCAGCCGTGGATCGCGGTGCCGGATGCCGCTGCGCTGCGCCCGCCGTCGTACCCAGCACTGCGGACGGGGGACGTGTCCCCCCTTCGCGGGCTGCGTCTGGGGGTGCCACGGATGTATCTGGGGACCGACGAGGAGGCCGGGACGGGGATCGGGTTCGGCGGGCCGATCGGGGATCGGATCGAGCCTCGCCCGAGCTCGCTGGAGCTCTTCGCGGCCGCGCGCGCAGACCTGGAGGCTGCGGGCGCCGAGGTCGTCGAGACCGACTTCCCTGTCGTCTCCAACTACGACGGCGACCGGGCCGGAGCGCCGACGGTGCGCACCCGGGGTCTGCTGCCCGACGGGTACCTCGACGAGGAGATCTGGGACCAGGCGATGTGGGGCTGGGAGACCTTCCTGCAGGCGAACGGCGACCCGGACCTCCACCGGCTCGTGGACGTCGACGGGCCGCAGATCTTCCCTCACCCCGCGGGCTCGTTGCCGTATCGCTACGGCGAGCTCGACTTCGACCTCGCGGACTACGTCACCCGAGCCCAAGAGGTGGGAGTCGTCGAGGACGTCACCACCCTGCCCCTGCTCGAAGGGGGCCTGCGCGGCCTCGAGGAGACCCGTCGGGTCGACCTCGAGGAGTGGATGGACGATCTGGGACTCGACGCCGTGATCTTCCCCGCGGTCGCGGACGTGGGTCCCGCCGACGCCGATGTCAACGAGGAGTCGGCGGACATCGCGTGGCGCAACGGCGTGTGGGTGGCCAACGGCAACCTGGTGCCACGTCACCTGGGCATCCCCACGGTCACGGTCCCGATGGGCACGATGCCCGACATCGGCATGCCGATCGGTCTGACCTTCGCCGGACGCGGGTGGGATGACAACCGACTGCTGGCGATCGCCGCGGCCTTCGAGGCCACCGGTCACCGTCGCACCGAGCCGCCGCGCACCCCGCGTCTGGACTGAGCCGCGGGTCGAGACCGGGGGGTCCGCTCAGGTGGCTGGCAGTGCCTCGGCGTCGGGGAGGGCGACCTGCACCTCCTCGGCCCGTCCGTCGACGATGAGGTATCCGCGGCCGGGGGTGCGCGTGAGCGGCGGCACCCGCAGTCCGAGTGCGTCACCGTCGGAGCGTGACGAGGGCTGCAGCAGGATGCCGGCGCGGGCGCGACCCACATCCGAGACGAGTCCCCGCACCTGGCTGGCCGCCGTCTGGGTCGACGTCGAGCCGATGACCAGGCCCCGGTCGGCGTCGAGCCGACGCAGGATCTCCTTGATCACGTCGGCAACCGGGGCTGCGTCGAGGCGGTCGAGGTCGTCAGCCACGACGACCAGGTCCGGATGCCGCTGACGCAGGGCGAGGAGCTCCTCCCGGTCCTCAGGAACGAGGGTCGGGCACCCGAGGCCGGTGGCGATCTCGCCGGAGCCGACGACGACGAGGGGCTGTCCCGCTGTCGCCACCTGCCGGGCGAGCAGGGCCAGCGTGGTGGTGCGTCCGCTGCGGGGCGGACCGCAGACGAGGAGACGTCGGGCACCATCGGTGCGCCAGACCAGGGGCTCGCTCCCGACGCCGCCGACCCCGACCGGGATGCGCTCACGGTCAGCGCGCGGCAGCAGGGTGCGGGCGACGGACGTGGGCAGCGCCTCGACGGCCCAGGGCGGCACATCCGCTGGCGGGTACTCCTGCGTCGTGGCGGGGATGGACTCCGGCAGGGCCACCTGGACGAGGTGACCGCCGGGTTGCAGCCGCGCTCGCCCGGGGACGAGCCGGTCCGAGATCTCGGTGCGAGTGAGCCCGGCGAGGGCCGCGTCGCCGCGGTCGCTCAGGTGCAGGACGAGCCGCGTGGTGACGAGTGACGAGACCCGACCGGAGAGCAGCTCGCGGCCTCCGGTGACCAGGACCCGCAGGCCGACCGCGATGCCGTCACGCATGAGGGTCTCGAGGGCCTCGGCGCTCTCGCCCAGGTCCATCGACCCGCGGGGGCGGGTGACCCGGCCCCACCCGTCGATGGCCAGCAGGAGGTGGGGCGGTGGTACCGGACCGCGCGGATCCTCCTCGTGTGCCGTCCACCAGGCATCGAGAGTCGAGTGACCGCTACCGCGCAGGAGGGAGCGCCTCTCGGCGATGTCGTCCTCGAGCCGGTTGAGGAACCGGCCGACCACCGTGGTCTCCTCCCCGTCGACGATGCTGCCGACATGAGGCAGTGCCGCCAGGGTCGACAGGCGGGCCGAGCCGTCGCCGATGATCTGCACCTGCAGGCGGTCCGGTGACCACTGGCGTGCTGCAGCGGTGACGAGCGAGGCGATGGTGCTCGTGCGCCCAGAGCCGGGGCCACCGACGACCATCCGGTGTCCCTCGGCGGTCGACCAGAGCAGGGGTGACCGACGCTGCTCGGCCGGCAGGTCCACGAGGCCGAAGGGAGCGCCGCCTGCTGCGTCCGGCAGGTCAGCAGGGTCGAGCGCGTCGGGCAGGGGCGGTAACCACGGCCGGTGGGGCGTTGGTAGGTCCAACGACCCGGCGAGCTGGACCATCGTGCTCGTGAGGCACTGCAGGTCGGTCGGGCCGACGTCCTCGACTGCTGGGGGAGGAGGCCACGGGTCTCCCGGTCGGCGCACGAGCAGTGCGCCGCCGCTCCCCTCGGCGTGCCCGGCAACCCGACCGGTCTGGAAGGGCCGTGCCGGGCTCCCGCCTGTGCTCGCCAGGGCTCGACCCGGCGAGGCCTCGGGGATGTCCACGGCATCCGGGCAGCCGATGACATCGTCACTGTCGACCCGGTCGCGCACCCGCAGGGCGATGCGCAGGTTGACATTGGCCTTGATGTCCGCGGACACGATGCCGCCCGGTCGCTGTGTGGCGAGCACGAGGTGGACGCCGAGCGAGCGACCGACGGCAGCGATGCGCATGAGGTGGGCGAGGGCGTCCGGCTGCTCCTCGGCGAGCATGCGGAACTCGTCGATGACGATCATCAGCCGGGGCAGCGGCTCGCCGCGATGGGCGTCGATGTCCTTGGCTCCCGAGGCGGCGAGCACGTGCTCGCGCCGGGTCAGCTCGGCGTCGAGGCTGGTCAGGGCGCGCTCGGCCGCTGCCGGGTCGAGGTCAGTGAGCATGCCGACGGTGTGCGGCAGCCGAGCGCACTCGGCGAAGGCGGCGCCGCCCTTGTAGTCGACGAGCACGAAGGTGATCTCCTGTGGCGACAGGTGCGTGGCCAGAGAGGTCACCCAGCTCTGCAGGAACTCCGACTTGCCGGAGCCGGTCGTCCCCGCGACCAGGGCGTGCGGGCCGTCCCGGCGCAGGTCGATGCGGAAGTCACCCTCACCGGCCGCGCCGACGATGACATCGAGGTCGGTGGGACGCTGCGAGCTGGCAGCCAGCCACCGTCCGCGGATCGCCGCAACGTCGGCGGGAGAGAGATCGAGCAGGTCGACGAGTCGGGCAGACGAGGGCAGGTTGCCGCCCTGGGTGTCGGGCGTGGCGTCCCGCAGCGGTGCGAGCGCGGTGGCGATCCGTCGCCCCCACCTCTCGCCCGTGCCGTCGACGACTCCGCGTGCGGCCTGCTCGCCGGCGAGCAGCAGGCGCAGGTCGTTGCCGTCGAGGACCGCCACGGCACGCGCCTCGTGGGGCAGCTCGGATCGGTTGTCGGCGAGGGCGATCACGAAGACGCGCTGGGGTCCCCCTTCGCTCATGGCCGTGCGGAGGCCGGGATCGGTCCGCCAGGTGCCTGCGCCGTCGACGAAGACGATGTGTGCCACCGCTGGTGGCTCGCCCTCCCGTCGGCGGTCGGAGGAGGAGGCAGTGCGGTCGGCGGTGAGGCGAGCGAGTCCGGCGAGCAGCGCAGCTCCGGTCTCGGGGGTGGTGGCGACGCGGGCCGAGTCCGGCAGGTCGTCGTGGCCGCGGAGGTGCACCAGCCCGGCGAAGGGGGACCACCACCCCTCGTCGTCTGCCACCACGCTGACCCGCACGTCGTGGTGCGAGTGCAGGACGAGCAGCTGACCGAGCAGATGTCTGGCGAGCCGGTGGCGCACTGCACTCGGTCCGGCCACGCCGAGGACCCCGATCTCCGCGAGGTCGACGGTGAGGGGCACGTCCTCGAGCACCGGATGGTCGCGCACCCCAGCGCTGTGCTCGACCTCGAGCCTCGCCGGTAGTGCGCCGAGCCCGAGCCGCAGACAGAGGTGCTCGTCATGCTGGGCGCGCCTCTCCCACAGTCGGGTCGACTCACCACGGGCGGCGTCGAGGAGCGCCGCCGGGTGGGGGGCGGCGCGCAAGCGCTCACGCCGCTCCGAGGCCATCGCCGCGGTCAGCCGCGCACCCGTGCGGGAGCGCTCGCGGACCCACGCGGCGTGGGCCTCGCGGTGCTCGCGCCGTGAGCTCGTGCGGTCCGACAGGGTGGAGCCGAGGACGAGGAGCGGTGAGAGCAGGCCGAAGAGCAGCATCCGCGGTCCGAAGAAGTAGGCGAGCACCCCGGCAAAGGGCAGTGGGAGGAGCACCATGAGCCAGGGGATGCGCCGGCGGGTCGGGGCTCGTGGCTCCTCGGGCACGCGGATGGTCACCGGAGTGCCGGAGCGAGGCAGGTGGGGGGTGGGATTGACCCCGAGCGTCCCCTGCCCGGTGGGGGCGCGGCGCGCCGGTCGAGGTCGACGGGTCTCGAGGGTGAGGCTGCTGTGCCCGGCTCGCAGGTGGCTGCCGGCACGCACCCGGACGCCTGCGGCCGGGAGGGGCTCGCCATCGACGAGGGTGCCGTTGGTCGTGTCGAGATCGCGCAGGTGCACCCCGTCTCGATCGACGGTCAGCTCCAGATGCTCACGGGAGAGGGCGTCATCAGCCAGCCGGAGGGTGGCAGCGTCGCCGCGTCCGATCGTGTGCCGGCCCGGAGAGAGGTCATGGGTCCGCCCGGCGTCGGGCCCGCACGTCGTGACCAGGCGAAGGGGTGTGCTCCTCGGCTCAGGTGCGCGCGCGCCGGCATCGCCCAGGAGGAGGACTGCTCCGTCGAGCAGGGGCGGAAGACCGACGGTCGCGCCGTCGGCGAGGCGCTCGCCGTTGACGTGCACGGACGCGCTGGGACGCCCGATCGAGTCCAGCAGGTCACCGAGCTCGTGGTGCTCCGCGGCGCGCACGTCGATGGTCTCGGTGCCTCCACCGTGAGTATCGACGATGCTCATCCGCAACTGCATGTGGGCACGGTAGGTCGATCACCCTCGTCCGTGTCGGGGGTTGTCCACAGGCCCGCTCGGGCTCAGTCGTCGAAACCCCTCGCTGCGAGAGCGTCTCCCATGGCGTCAGCCCGTCGGAGAGCACCCACGATGAGCGGCACGGCGAAGGCGCGGGGGCTCGCGCTCAGGCCTCGGGCGTGCTGTGCCTCGCGCACTCGCCGGCCCAGGTCGATGACGAGCGGCACGGCCCGGATGGCCAGCTGCAGCATCAGGCCGACTCGCTCGGGGTTGACCCCGACCCGCCGCAGCGGGCCGCAGACGCGGACGACGACGTCGACGAGGTCGCTCGTGCGGGTCGTCAGGGTCACCAGGTTGGCCAGCAGCACCAGCGCGACGAGGACCCCGACGATGACGAAGGCCCGCTCCCACCCGGCCACGACGGTCTGGAAGACCCCGAGCGGCACCATGACGAAGAGCAGTGGCCGCAGCATCTGCAGGAGCACCCGCGCCGGCATCCGCGCGATGGCGTAGCCCGTCAGCACGAGGGCCAACGCCACGGCCGTCACCACGCTCGACCGGACGAAGGGAGAGGCCAGCCCCGCGAGCAGGAGTCCGGCGAGCTTGGCACCGGCAGGCAGTCGATGCAGGAGCGATGAACCGTCGCGGTAGAGCCCGATCACCGGCCGCGGTCCATGAGGTCGAGGTAGAGAGCGATCGAGTCCGCTGGGGTGCCGTCGTGCACGAGGCGGCTGTCGTCGAAGACGAGCACCCGGTCGAAGTCGGTGAGCAGGTCGAGGTGGTGCGTCACG
>JAKDKQ010000532.1 GCA_030453295.1 Janibacter sp. | reverse complement strand
CGATCTCGACGACGGCGCTGTGCAGCGACGCGGTCGTGTAGATCGGCGCGGTGCACCCCTCGACGTAGTGCACGGAGGAGCCCTCGTCCGCGATGATCAGCGTCCGCTCGAACTGGCCCATGTTCTCGGTGTTGATCCGGAAGTAGGCCTGCAGCGGGATGTCGACGTGGACGCCCGGCGGGACGTAGATGAAGGAGCCACCGGACCACACGGCCGTGTTGAGCGCGGCGAACTTGTTGTCACCGGCGGGGATGACGGTGCCGAAGTACTCGCGGAAGAGGTCCTCGTGCTCACGCAGCCCGGTGTCGGTGTCGACGAAGATGACGCCCTGCTGCTCCAGGTCCTCACGGATCTGGTGGTAGACGACCTCGGACTCGTACTGGGCGGCGACGCCGGCGACGAGGCGCTGCTTCTCCGCCTCGGGGATGCCCAGTCGGTCGTAGGTGTTCTTGATGTCGTCGGGCAGCTCCTCCCACGAGGCCGCCTGGTTCTCGGTGGACTTCACGAAGTACTTGATGTTCTGGAAGTCGATCCCGGTGAGGTCGCTCCCCCAGCTCGGCATGGGCTTCTTGCCGAAGAGGCGCAGGGACTTCAGACGCAGGTCACGCATCCACTGCGGCTCGCTCTTGCGGTCGCTGATGTCGAGGACGACATCTTCGTTGAGGCCACGCTTGGCGTTCTGACCTGCCGTGTCGCTGTCGGACCAGCCGTACTCGTAGCGGCCGATGTCCTTGAGCCCGGGGTTGAGCTCTTCGATGTTGGTGCTCATCGGGTGGACCTCTCTGTGTGGGAACGCGCCCCCGGGGTGGGGACGAAGGTCGTGCAGACGTGATCGCCTTGGGCCAGGGTGGCCAGGCGTTGGACATGGACGCCGAGGAGGCGGGAGAAGGCGTCGGTCTCCGCCTCGCACAGCTCGGGGAACTCCGCAGCGACGTGCTGGACCGGGCAGTGGCCCTGGCACAGCTGCAGGCCGACGACGACGTCGTCGCCGACCGTGCGGGCGCTGGCAGCGTAGCCCTCGACGCGAAGGGCGTCGACGAGTGCCTCGGTGCGGGCGCGCGGGTCGTCGCCCGCGGCCGCGATCTGGCTCTCGCACCGCTCCTCGAGGGAGCGGATGCGCTGGTCGGCGAAGGCGCGCACGGCGTCCTCGCCGCTGGTCTCGCGCAGGAAGCGCATGGCATCGGCGGCCAGCTCGTCGTAGTCCGCGGTCAGGTGCTCGTGCCCGGTGTCACCGACGACCCACTCGCGGGCAGGGCGGCCGCGACCGCGTTTGCCCGTGTGGGGCGCCCGACTGGTCACGGCACCGGTCTCGGCCAGCTGGTCGAGGTGTCGGCGCACGCCGGTGGCGGTCAGACCCAGCTGGGCGGCCAGCACGGCCGCGGTGATCGGTCCCTGCTCGCTGATGACAGCCAGGACGCGGTCTCGCGTGCGCGCATCACGAGTCACGTCGTCGGGGACCGACGGCGTCTTCGTGAGGTGCGGAGAATTAACCACACATCCATGTTACGTAATTAGCGGCACAAGGCAACAAAGGGAGCCCTAACCCGATGCGGTCGCCCATGCTGCCTAGAC
>JAKDKQ010000101.1 GCA_030453295.1 Janibacter sp. | reverse complement strand
CCCCAACCCCCCACCTTCCCCTGCCACCCCCGTTCCCGGCCCGCCGGGGGGCCCCGTGCGGGGGGGGGGGGTGGCTCCTCCCCCCCCCACCCCAACGGCGAGCACGCACTCTCGACGACAGTCGACACACCTCTCGACACTTCCCTCGACACGTGGTGGCCACACGACCTGTGGTCACATCCCAGGAGGACACGTGGAACTAGTCGCCCAGCAGATCGTCAACGGTCTGACCATCGGGTCCCTGTACGCACTCATCGCCGTCGGCTACACCGTCGTCTACGGCATCATCCAGCTCATCAACTTCGCGCACGGCGAGATCTTCATGATCGGCGCCTTCGGCGCACTCTCCACGTCGCTGATCCTCTTCCCGGGCCAGACCGCCCTGTGGACCCTCCCCCTCATCCTCATCGGGGCCGTCGCCGCATCCGTCGCCGTGGCCGTGGTCATGGAACGCATCGCCTATCGCCCGCTGCGCAACGCACCGCGACTGGCTCCGCTCATCACCGCCATCGGCATCTCGGTCTTCCTTCAGGAGCTCGTTCGGGTCGGGTACAACGACCCGACGCTCTTCATCTCGAACGTCAACCCCTTCGACTTCCCCTCGGCCAAGCAAAAGGTCGTCTTCCCCCGGGTGGACGGCATCTCCGGTGAGTCCTTCGACCTCGGCGGGATCATCCTGCAGCGGCCCGCGATCTTCACCGTCGTCTGCCTGGCGATCAGCGCCATCGGACTCTGGTACTACATCAACCGCACCCGTAGCGGACGCGCCATGCAGGCGGTCTCGCAGGACCCGGACACCGCTCGACTCATGGGCATCAACGTCGACCGGATCATCGTCACGGCCTTCGCGATCGGCGCCGCACTCGCGGCCGTCGCCGGAGTCGCCTACGGCCTGCAGACGACCAACATCAACTTCAAGATGGGCTTCATCTACGGGCTCAAGGCCTTCACCGCCGCGGTCCTCGGAGGCATCGGCAACATCCAAGGTGCTGTCGTCGGTGGTCTGGTCCTCGGGATCCTCGAGTCGATCGCCATCCAGTACTTCCCGGGCGGCTCGCCGTGGAAGGACATCTGGGCCTTCTCGATCCTCATCCTCGTTCTCGTCTTCAGACCCCAAGGAATCATGGGCGCAAAGGTGGTGGACCGCGCATGAGCACGTTGTCCCACAATCCCCGCCTGTCAGGCATCCTCGCGCTGACCGGCTCCGTCCTCCTCATCGTCTCCGGACTGCTGTCCTGGAGCTACGAGCCGATCCTTGGTGACATCTCGGTCCGCTTCTGGCCGGTCACCCTGCAGGTGTACGCCATCGTCATGGGTGTCATCGCGTTGCTCCTCGCGCTCGTCGCAGCCGGACCGCTGCGCCGTTGGTCGGAGCACATCGACGTCGCCCGCGGGCTGCGGACCATGGGGGTCACGGCTGCGCTCTTCGCCGTCGTGGCGCTCGTGGCCATCACCCACGAGACCGGTGGTCTCATCAACGCCAACGAGGGCGTCTGGATCGCTCTCGTCGGGGGTCTGCTGGTCACGGCCGCCGGCTACCTGCGGCCGGAGGTCAAGGTCCTCGACCCGGCCGGGATCGCCTTGCCGGCCTGGCTCGAGATCGTCGTCATCACCCTGCTCGTCGGGGTCGGCCTCTACACGGCTCAATACGCCCTCAAGCAGGCTGACCCCTGGGTGCTCGTGCTCCTCGTCGGCATGCTCATCGGCGTGACCCTGACCGCGACCCGGTCCAACATGGCCGCGTGGATCGGTGGCGTCACGATGCGCCACCACCGCGTCTTCATGCTCGCCACCTTCGTCGTCGTCCTCGCCTTCCCGTTCACCCAGGGCGGCTCGGAGGCCAACCTCAACATCGCCGGCAACGTGCTGATCTTCGCGGCCACCGCGCTCGGCCTCAACATCGTCGTCGGTCTGGCCGGGCTGCTCGACCTCGGGTACATCGCCTTCCTCGGTGCCGGTGCCTACGTCGGGGCGACGATGTCGTACTCGGCCTTCGCGACGATCGGGTGGAAACCGCCCTTCCTCGTCGTGATGCTCATCGGCGGCATCGTCTCGAGCATCCTCGGCCTGATCATCGGATCCCCGACCTTGCGGGTGTCCGGTGACTATCTCGCCATCGTCACCCTCGCCTTCGGTGAGATCTTCCGCCTGGCGATGTTCAACCTCGACGGCCAGTCCGGCCCGATGATCACCCGTGGGTCCAACGGCATCAACGCCATCCCGGACCTGAACTTCTTCGGGTTCAACTTCGGGCAGACCCACACCATCCTCGGCATCGAGATCCCTCGCGCCGGCAACTACTACTTCGTCCTCATCGCCCTCATCGTCTTCGTCATCATCGTCTTCAGCCACCTCAACAACTCCCGCATCGGGCGTGGTTGGGTGGCCATCCGTGAGGACGAGCGGGCGGCCGAGGCGATGGGCGTCAATGTCTTCGGACTCAAGATCCTGGCCTTCGCCGGTGGCGCATCACTCGCCGGCATGGCGGGGACGGTCAAGGCCCACATGGACCAGGCCGTCTCTCCGGACAGCTACATCTTCCTCGAGTCGGCCTTCCTGCTCGCTGCCGTCGTCCTCGGCGGCATGGGCACGGTCGGTGGCGTCCTCGTCGGCGCCGCGATCCTGAAGTTCCTCCCGGAGAAGCTGCGCTTCCTCGACGACTACCGCCTCCTGATGTTCGGGCTCGTGCTCGTCATCATGATGCGGGTGCGGCCCGAGGGGCTCATCGCGAGCAAGCGACGTCAGCTGGAGTTCCATGACGACGACGAGGAGCTGGCCGAGACAGTGGTCATCGACGAGCTGGAGGCAGCCAAGTGAGTACCGCGACCGTCACCCCACCCGACGCCGAGGCGAAGGGGGACGCCAAGGTCATCCTCGATGCCCGCAATGTCACGATGCGCTTCGGCGGCCTCGTCGCCGTCGGCGATGTGTCGATGGAGGTGCGAGAGGGCGAGATCGTCGGCCTCATCGGACCCAATGGTGCGGGCAAGACGACCTTCTTCAACTGCCTCACCGGGATGTACAAGCCGACCGAGGGGCAGGTCTCGCTCTTCGGCACGACGATCCCGCCGAAGCCACGCGCCGTGGTCAAGGCGGGGATGGCTCGCACCTTCCAGAACATCCGCCTCTTCGGCAACATGACGGCGCTCGAGAACGTCATGGTCGGTCGCTTCTGCCGCACCTCCTCCGGAGCCTTCACCTCGATCATCCGGGGTCCGAAGTTCCGCCGCGAGGAGGCGGAGACAACGGCCAGGGCGCACGAGCTGCTCACGTACGTGGGGCTGGGGGCCAGCGCTCACCTGCTGGCTCGCAACATGCCCTACGGCGACCAGCGTCGCCTCGAGATCGCGCGTGCTCTCGCGACCGACCCCAAGGTGTTGCTGCTCGACGAGCCGACTGCGGGGATGAACCCCAAGGAGACCGAGCAGGCCATGGCGCTGATCTTCAAGATCCGCGACTCAGGTCTGGCCGTCGTGGTGATCGAGCACGACATGCGCTTCATCTTCAACCTCTGCGACCGCGTCCTCTGCCTCGTGCGGGGAGAGGTGCTCGTCCAGGGCACTCCCGGCGAGGTGCAGTCGGACCACCGGGTCATCGAGGCCTACATCGGTGCGGCTGACGACGAGGACGACGAGGTGGCGCCGCTCGAGGTCGAGACGGCCTTCAGCGCGCCGGATGACAGCGCCGAGGACACGGAGGACACGCGATGAGCGCCATGCTGGAGGTCAAGGACCTGGAGGTCGCCTACGGCAAGATCATCGCGGTCAAGGGCATCTCCTTCACCGTCGACGAAGGAGAGGTCGTCACCCTCATCGGGACCAACGGTGCGGGCAAGACGACCACCCTGCGCACGATCTCAGGTCTGCTGCGTCCGAGCGCTGGTGAGATCTTCTTCCAGGGCAAACGGATCGACAGCATGCCCGCGCACGAGATCGTCACCATGGGCTTGGCCCACTCCCCCGAGGGTCGGCGCATCTTCCCCAAGATGACCGTGGAGGAAAACCTGCGCCTCGGCGCCTTCGGGCGCCGGGACAAGGAGATCACCAAGGACATCCAGGCGGCCTACGAGCTCTTCCCGATCCTGGGTGAGCGCAGCAACCAGCCGGCCGGCACCTTTTCCGGTGGGGAGCAGCAGATGCTCGCCATGGGTCGGGCCATGCTCTCCCGGCCCAAGCTGCTCATGCTCGACGAGCCCTCGATGGGTCTCTCGCCGATCATGATGAAAAAGATCATGGCCACGGTGAAGACCCTGCAGGCCCAGGGCACGACCATCCTGCTCGTCGAGCAGAATGCGCGCGCTGCCCTCAGGCTGGCCACCACGGGCTACGTGCTCGAGGTGGGCAAGATCGTCACCGAGGGCACCGGGCACGAGCTGTTGCACAGCGACGAGGTCCGCAAGGCCTACCTCGGCGAAGACTGACCACCTGACGAAGGGAGGAGCCGCACCTCGGTGAGGCTCCTCCCTTGGTCAGGTCGCACCGCGTGCGATCAGCCGGCCTTCTTGGCACGACGGGCGGCAGCGCTGGCCGAGCTGGAGACGGTTTTGTGTGCTGGCGTCCTCTTCGCGGCCACCTTCGCCGCGGGCACCTTCTTCGCCGGGGCCTTGGCCGTGGCCTTCTTGGTGGTGGCCTTCTTCGTGGCGGCCTTCTTCGCCCCCTTCGTCACGGGGGCCCCGTCCTCCTCGACGACCAACTCGCCGACGAGGGGCTTGGTGGCAGCCGCAGTGAGGACCGGCGCGAGGAACTGCCCGGTGAAGGACCGTGGTACCGCGGCCACCTGCTCCGGTGTCCCGCTCGCGACGACCTGACCGCCACCGGATCCGCCTTCGGGGCCCATGTCGATGACCCAGTCGGCGCACTTGATGACGTCGAGGTTGTGCTCGATGACCAGGACGCTGTTGCCCTTGTCCACCAGGCCCTGCAGGACGATCAGGAGCTTGCGGATGTCCTCGAAGTGCAGTCCCGTGGTGGGCTCGTCGAGCACGTAGATGGTGCGTCCGTTGGACCTCTTCTGCAGCTCGGCCGCGAGCTTGACCCGCTGGGCCTCACCACCGGACAGCGTCGTCGCGGGCTGCCCCAGCCGGACATAACCCAGGCCGACCGCGTTGAGGGTCTTCATGTGGCGGGCGATCGCCGGGACCGCCGCGAAGAAGTCCTCGGCCTCCTCGATCGGCATGTCGAGGACCTCGGAGATGCTCTTGCCCTTGAAGTGCACCTCGAGGGTCTCGCGGTTGTACCGCGCGCCGTGGCACACCTCGCAGGGGACGTAGACGTCCGGCAGGAAGTTCATCTCGATCTTGAGCGTGCCATCGCCCGAGCAGGCATCGCAGCGCCCGCCCTTGACGTTGAAGGAGAAACGCCCCGGCTGGTAGCCGCGGACCTTGGCCTCACTCGTCTGGGCGAACAGCTTGCGCACGTGGTCGAAGACGCCGGTGTACGTCGCGGGGTTGGACCGCGGGGTGCGTCCGATGGGGCTCTGATCGACATGGACGACCTTGTCGAGATGCTCCAGACCGGTGACCGTCTTGTGTCGACCGGGGACCCTGCGGGCGCCGTTGAGCTTGTTGGCCAGCACGTTGTAGAGGATGTCGTTGACGAGCGTCGACTTGCCCGAGCCCGAGACTCCGGTGATCGCGACGAAGTTGCCCAGGGGAAGGGCCACCTCGATGTCGCGGAGGTTGTTTTCCTTGGCTCCCTTGACCATCAGCTCCCGAGCAGGATCCTGCGGACGACGCACGGCAGGCAGGGGGATCTCGAGCTCACCCGAGAGATAGCGCCCGGTGACCGAACGGTCGTTGGTCAGCAGGTCTGCCATGGGTCCGGAGTGGACGACGTGTCCACCGTGCTCACCGGCTCCGGGGCCGATGTCGACGACCCAGTCGGAGGCAGCGATGGTGTCCTCGTCGTGCTCGACGACGATCAGCGTGTTGCCGAGGTCCCGCAGCCGGGTCAACGTCTCGATGAGGCGGTGGTTGTCGCGCTGGTGCAGACCGATGCTCGGCTCGTCGAGGACGTAGAGCACACCCACCAGGCCGGAGCCGATCTGGGTGGCCAGCCGGATGCGTTGGGCCTCGCCCCCCGAGAGCGTGCCGGCGGCACGCGAGAGGGAGAGGTACTCCAGGCCGACGTCGAGGAGGAAGCCGAGCCGGGCGTTGATCTCCTTGATGACCTGCTCGGCGATCTGCTGCTCACGCTCGGTGAAGTCCACGGTGTCGAGGAACCCGGCGGCCTCACGGATGGACAGCGCGGACACGTCGGCGATGCTGTGGCCGCCGACGAGGACGGCGAGGGACTCCGGCTTCAGGCGGGTGCCCGAGCACGTCGGGCACGGGATCTCCCGCATGTACCCCTCGTACTTCTCACGGCTCCAGTCCGACTCGGTCTCGGTGTGCCGCCGTTTGATGAAGGGGATGACCCCCTCGAAGCCCGTGCTGTAGGAGCGCTCGCGCCCGAAGCGGTTGCGGTACTTGACGTGGACCTTGTGGTTGCGCCCCTCGAGCAGCGCCTCGCGGGCGCGGCTCGGCAGTGCTCGCCACGGGGTGTCCATGTCAAAGCCCAGGTCATCGCCGAGCGCTGCCATCGTGCGTTGGAAGTACTGGGCGGACTGCGTCCCCTGTGCCCACGGTGCGATCGCGCCCTCACCGAGGGTCAGGTCGTCATCCGGGATGACGAGGTCGGCGTCGACCTCGAGCTCGGTCCCGAGGCCGGTGCACACCGGGCAGGCACCGAAGGGAGAGTTGAAGGAGAAGGAGCGCGGCTCGATCTCGTCGATGTCGAGGGCGTGGTCGTTGGGGCAGGCCATCGTCTCCGAGTAGCGGCGCTGCCGCTTGGGGTCGTCCTCGTCGAGATCGACGAAGTCGATGATCAGGACACCACCGGCGAGCCCGAGGGCGGTCTCCACGGAGTCGGTCAGCCGCTGCTTCGCCGCCCGGTCCTCCACCCCCTTGGCCACGAGCCGGTCGACGACGACGTCGATCGTGTGCTTGACCTGCTTCTCCAGCGTCGGCGGCTCCGACAGCGAGATGACCTCCCCGTCGACGAGGGCGCGGCTGTACCCCTTGGCCCGGAGCTCGGCGAAGAGGTCGACGAACTCCCCCTTGCGCGCGCGGACCAC
>JAKDKQ010000531.1 GCA_030453295.1 Janibacter sp. | reverse complement strand
CGACCTCACCCCCGCGTGGCCAGCCGTGGCCGCCGCGGCGGCGGCCGTCACGCTCGCCCTGCTCGTCATCGCGTGGCTGCTCTCCGTGGCGGTCCTGCGACGGGTCACTCTGTCTGCGGCCAAGGGGGAGCCGACGTGAGCGGGCTGCCCGTGCGCACCCACGGACTGGTGCACATCTATCGCGCGGAGGGCCATGACGTCGCCGCCCTCTCGGGCGTCGACCTGACCGTCGCGGCGGGCGAGCGCATCGCGCTGCTCGGCCCGAGCGGGGCAGGCAAGTCGACGTTGCTCGCGCTCTTCGGCGGGCTGCTGCGGCCGAGCGCCGGGCGGATCCACGTCGGCGAGCACGAGCTGTCCGCGATGTCGGAGGCGCAGATCGACGCCTTCCGCGCCGGCGAGGTGGGGATCGTCCTGCAGGGCGCCGCGCGCAACCACCTGCCGTGGCTCACGGCGCGAGGCAACATCGAGTTCGCCCAGCGACCCGCCCGCCGCGCCGGCCGGACCGTCCCACCCGTCGAGGACCTGCTCGACCTGCTGCGGCTGCGCGAGGTCGCCGATGCGCCCCTCGACTCGCTCACGCCGGGCCAGCTCCAGCTCGCCGCGCTCGCGGTGGCGCTGGCCAGTGGGCCGGGACTGCTCCTCGGGGACGAGCCGACCAGCCAGCTCGACCACGACTCCCGAGACGTCGTCCTGGACGCCTTGGCGCAGGTCGGTCGCACGCTCGGGACGACGGTCGTCGTCGTCACCCACGACCCGGACGTGGCGCGCGCCTTCCCTCGGACCGTCACCATCCGCGACGGGCGCGTCGGAGGCGAAGGGCGCAGCGGCGAGGAGTACTCCGTCGTCGCTGCTGACGGGTCGCTGCCCCTGCCTGCACCGGCAGTGCAGGCCTTCCCGCCCGGGACGCTCGTGCGGGTCCACCGCACGGACGAGGGCATCTGGCAGCTGATCGTCGAGGAGGAGGACGCATGACGCAGCGGATGATCGACCAGCTCGTGCTGGACGACGTGAGCGTGCGTTACGGCGACGTCGTGGCCGTCGACGGCGCCGCGGCCACGGCCGTGCCCGGGGAGATCACCGCCGTCACCGGCCACTCGGGAGCGGGCAAGACCTCACTGCTGTGGGCCATCGGCGGACTGCTCGACGATGGCCGGTCCAGCGGATCGATCTCGTTGGGGGACAAGGCCATCGGTGGCGAGGTCTCGTCGCGCGACGCCGGCACGGTGCTGATCCCGCAGGGCAGCGCGCTGGCCGAGGTGCTCACGGCGCGGGACAACATCGCGATCCCGCTCGTGGCTGCCGGGATGTCCGGCGACGCGGCGACCGCCCTCGCCGATCGCACGCTCGCGTCGGTGGGTCTGGACGAGCACGGAGGCCACCTCGCCGAAGAGCTCTCCGGGGGCCAGCGCCAGCGTGTGGCCGTGGCCCGGGGGCTGGCGCTGTCCTCCCTTCGCCTCGAGTCGGGGGGCCTGGTGCTCCTCGCCGACGAGCCGACCTCAGAGCTCGACCACGACACGCGTGAGCGAGTCGTCGCGCTGCTGCAGGAGATCGCGGGGCGGGGCGGGATCGTCCTGCTCGCGAC
>JAKDKQ010000530.1 GCA_030453295.1 Janibacter sp. | reverse complement strand
CAGCGGCTTGCCCATCTCGAGCGTCATGATCAGCGCGAGCCGGTCGACATCGGCGAGCATGAGGTCGCGAGCCCGGGTGAGGATCTCGCTGCGCTCCCGCGGCGGCGTCCTGGCCCAGTCGGCCTGGGCTGCAGCGGCGGCGTCGAGGGCGGCCGCAGCCTCGTCGGGGGTCGCGTCGGCGATCTCGCACAAGGGCTGCCCGGTCGAGGGGTCGACGACCGACATCGTCGCCGCAGTGGTGCGCCACTCCCCCCCGATGAAGAGCCCCGTCGGCACCGAGGCGATGGCCTCGCGTTCCTGCTCGCGGGTGACCCCAGTCGTGTCCGTCGTGGTCATGGGTGACTCCTTCGTCAGCGTCCTTGCCGTCCCCCTCACCGTAGACGTATTGTCAACAATCAGACGAACAACTCGGAGGTTCTGATGACAGCGTTGTCCCCCCTGCTCAAGCAGGCCACCCCCGTCACGATCGACCATGCCCTCGGCAGTGAGATCTTCGACGTCGACGGCAACCGCCACCTCGACTTCACCGCCGGCATCGGCGTCGTGAGCACGGGCCACTGCCACCCCAAGGTGGTCGCCGCCGCGCAGGAGCAGATCGGCAAGCTCATCCACGGTCAGTACACGACCGTCATGCACAAGCCCCTCCTCGCGCTGGTCGAGCGACTCAACGGCGTCCTGCCCGAGCACCTCGACTCGCTCTTCTTCGCCAACTCCGGCAGCGAGGCGCTGGAGGCCTCCCTGCGCCTCTCCCGCCAGGCGACCGGTCGGCCCAATGTCATCGTCTTCCACGGCGGCTTCCACGGCCGGACGGTCGCGACCGCGACGATGACGACCTCCGGCACCCGCTTCTCGGCCGGCTTCTCACCCCTCATGGGCGGGGTGCACGTCGCGCCCTTCCCCAATGCCTACCGCTACGGCTGGAGCGAGGAGGAGGCCACCGCCTTCGCCCTCAGGGAGCTCGACTTCATCCTCGCAACGCTCACCTCGCCGCAGGAGACCGCCGCCTTCATCGTCGAGCCCGTGCTGGGCGAAGGGGGGTACGTCCCGGGCAACACCGCCTTCTTCCAGGGTCTGCGCGAGCGCGCGGACAAGCACGGCATCCTCCTGGTGATGGACGAGGTCCAAACCGGCTTCGGCCGCACCGGCAAGATGTTCGGTCACCAGCACTTCGACGTGCAGCCCGACATCATCACGCTGGCCAAGGGGATCGCCTCCGGCTTCCCCATCTCGGGCATCGCCGCCTCGCAGGAGCTGATGAGCAAGGCGTGGCCCGGCTCGCAGGGTGGCACCTACGGCGCCAACGCGGTGGCCTGCGCTGCCGCTGTCGCCACCCTCGACGTCATCGAGGAGGAGGGCCTGGTCGCCAACTCCGCCGAGCGCGGCGCCCAGCTGCTCGAGGGCGCGAAGGCCGCCGCCGCCCTTCGAGACGGTCGCGGGGCGACCTCCTCAGGGAACGGGACCATCGGTGACGTGCGGGGCCTCGGCCTGCTCGTGGGCAGCGAGTTCACCGCCGCCGACGGGACCCCGGACAGCGCACGGGCCGCGAAGGCCCAGCAGCTCGCCGCGACCAAGGGTCTGCTGCT
>JAKDKQ010000100.1 GCA_030453295.1 Janibacter sp. | reverse complement strand
CGACGCCCAGACCAAGAGCACGACGATGGTCAGCGAGGCCGAGGCCCAGCGCAAGAAGGTCCTCGACGACCTCAACGCGCAGAAGTCGAAGCTCGAGACCCAGATCGCGGAGCTGACGACCTACGAGCGCGACTACCGTCGCAAGCTCAAGGACTTCATCGGCTCGCAGCTCAAGGGCCTCGAGGGCCCCGCCTCGGTTGCTCCGGAGACCAGCTCCAAGAGCTGATCACGAGCACGGTACGACTCCACCAAGCGGCGGCTTCCCGACAGCGGGAGGCCGCCGCTTCGTGCAGTGCGGGTCCCCTCAGATGGCCACGCGGAAAATGTGGCCCCATCCTGCCGACATCTGGGCAAAAACGTCGTACTCTTCGGTGACTCTGGTCCGTGCAGGGTGCGGACCCATCGAACTGAGGACGGTCATGGCGGCGAACAAGACGGCCAAGGCGGGCGTGCAGCCCGCGAAGGGCGCTGCGCGAGCGACGGCGAAGAAGGTCACCAACGCACCGACGAAGAAGGCCACCGCGAAAAAGGCTCCGGCTGAGAAGAAGGCTCCCGCCAACAAGGCTCCCGCCAAGAAGGCTCCTGCGAAGACGTCCTCGACCACGCGACTCGTCGTCCGCGAGGACGAGAGCCCGTGGACGGCCAAGGAGCTCAAGGAGGTCCGGGCCGACCTCGAGTCGGAGATCGAGCGGCTGACCGCCGAGATCACGGCAGCCGAGGCCGGTCTGAGCGAGTTCCTCAAGGAGCCGATCGACGGAGCGGGCGACGACCAGGCGGACGCGGGAGCCAAGTCCTTCGAGCGCGAGCACGAGCTGAACCTCGTCGCCGGCGCCCGGACGGGTCTGGAGCAGAACCAGCACGCGCTCGACCGACTCGAGGACGGCACCTACGGGATCTGCGAGTCCTGCGGCAACCCGATCGGCAAGCTTCGACTGCAGGCCTATCCTCGTGCGACCCTGTGCATGACATGCAAGAGTCGACAGGAGCGGCGCTGAGCGCCCCACGCACACCAGACGATGACGGCACCCCGGCGGCGAATGCCCGCCCCGGGGTGCTTCGTCGGTACATCCTCGCCGCGATCCTCGCCCTGGTGCTGGATCAGGCATCCAAGGTCTGGGCGCTCGCCGAGCTCGACGACGGTCGCAGCCGGCCGCTCATCGGTGAGCTGCTCTCCCTTCGCCTGATCCACAACTCCGGAGCCGCATTCTCCATCGGTGACTCGATGACCTGGGTGATGACCCTCGTCGCCGTGTGCGTGACGCTGGGGATCCTGTGGGCCTCGCGGCGCGTCGGCTCCACCCGCTGGGGGCTGGCCCTGGGCCTGCTCCTCGGGGGCTCCCTGGGCAACCTGTACGACCGGTTCTTCCGCCCGCCGGGCCCCCTGCGAGGGCATGTCGTGGACTTCATCGACTATGGCGGTCTCTTCGTCGGCAACATCGCCGACATCGCCATCGTCGCGGGAGCGGCCATGCTCATCTGGTTGGTCTTCACCAACCAGGGCCTGGACGGCTCCCGACCACAGCACGCCAAGGAGCAGACCGATGAGTGAGACCCGCAATGTCCTCGTCCCCGACGGACTCGAGGGCGAGCGCGTGGACGCCGCGGTCGCCCGCCTCTTCGGCCTCTCGCGCACCCGCGCCGCAGAGATGGCGGCAGAGGGCACGATCTTGGTCGACGGCGCCCCCGTCGCCAAGTCCGCGCGCGTCATGGCCGGCTCGCAGGTGGAGATCACCCTGCCGTCGGTCGACGACAGCCCGACCCTGGCGGTCGTCGCCGAGCCGGTCCCCGGCATGCGGATCATCCACGACGACGACGACATCGTGGTCGTCGACAAGCCTGTCGGCGTCGCCGCGCATCCCAGCGTCGGCTGGTCGGGTCCCGACGTCCTCGGTGGCCTGGCCGCGGCCGGCTACCGGATCTCCACGAGTGGGGCGAGCGAGCGGCAGGGCATCGTCTCGCGCCTGGACGTCGGCACCTCTGGTCTGATGGTCGTGTGCAAGAGCGAGCACGGATACTCGGTGCTCAAGCGCGCCTTCAAGGAGCGCACGGTCGACAAGACCTATCACGCACTGGTCCAGGGTCTGCCCGACCCGCACATGGGCACGATCGACGCCCCCATCGGACGCCACCCGAGTGGCGACTACAAGTTCGCCGTCATGGACTCCGGCAAGCACGCGATCACGCACTACGAGCTCCTCGAGGCCTTTCGCCACGCCTCACTGCTCGAGGTGACGCTCGAGACCGGTCGCACCCACCAGATCAGGGTGCACATGGCTGCCCTGCGCCACCCCTGCGTCGGCGACCCGACCTACGGCGCCGACCCCACCCTGGGCAAGAAGCTCGGGCTGGAGCGGCAGTGGCTGCACGCCAAGGGGTTGGGCTTCGTCCACCCCGGCACCGGGGACTACGTGCACTTCGAGAGCACCTACCCGGACGACCTGCAGCTGGCGCTGGACCGCCTCGCCGACATGTCCTGAGTCGTGCGCAGCGACCTCACCGGACGGTGAAGAGGTCGCCTGGGGTGCACCCGAGTGCGTCGCAGAGAGCGGTCAGGGTCGAGAACCGGATCGCCCGACCTCGGTTGTTCTTCAGCGCCGAGAGGTTGGCGTGCGTGATGCCGATCCGCCGGCTGAGCTCGGTGATGGTCATGCCGCGGGCGGCGAGCAGCTCGTCGAGGTGGCAGGCGACGCGGTGGTCCTCGGGGGGCATCAGATGAGCCCGGCCTGGTCGGCCTGCAGCTGGCTGCCGCGGCGCAGCACCAGCGCGAGGAAGGACAGGGTCATCATCCCGATGTAGAGGTACCACCAGCCCTCGTCGAGCAGCTGCGCGTCCCAGGCGCCCGGTGCGCTCTGCAGGGCCATGTTGGTCGCCGGGAGTCGCAGGGCGAAGGGGAGGAGCAGCAGGCTCACCGCCGCCCACGAGCTCGCCGTCGCCCACCACGCGGTCCGACGGGTGAAGACGTCTCCCCGCATCATGCCCACGACGCATGCGGTGAGGCAGATCAGCACGGCGGCGGCGGCGAGCCACTCCACGACGTCGGCCACGCGAAAGACCGTGGTCACCCACCCGGGGACCTCGCTCACGGGGACGAGGACGGTGCGCTGTCCCGTGCCGTCGGAGGCCAGGAGCACGAGCTCATCGCTCCACCAACGGTCCGTCAGCGAGCTGAACACGTGGACGAGGAGTGCGACCCCGGCGATCGCGTAGGCGAAGACCGAGGCGCCCGCATCGCGGCGAGTCCTGGTGGCGGGTGTGCTGGCCATGGGTCCCCCTGGGCTCTGTGCATCGCTTTTCGATGCATCGATAAACAATGTAGCAGATGGCGAAGGGGGAGCCTCCCGCCGCCCGGGAGGCTCCCCCTTCGCGCTGTGGTCGGGTCAGTTGACCTGGCGCTCGCGGCCCTCCCAGTAGGGGGCGCGCAGCTTGAACTTCTGCAGCTTGCCGGTGGCCGTGCGGGCCAGCTCGTCGCGGAACTCGATGGAGGTCGGCGCCTTGTAGCCGGCCGCCTTGGACTTGCACCAGGCGATGAGGTCGGCCTCGGTGGCCGTGGAGCCCTCCGAGACGACGACGAGAGCCATGATCGTCTCGCCCCACTTGTCGTGCGGGACGCCGATGACGGCGACCTCGGTGACGTCCGGGTGGGAGAAGAGGACGTCCTCGACCTCGACCGACGAGACATTTTCGCCGCCGGTGATGATGACGTCCTTCTTGCGGTCGCTGATCGTCACGTAGCCGTCGTCGGTGATCGTGCCGCCGTCGCCGGTGTGGAACCAGCCGCCGTCGAAGGTGCGCTCGGTCTCCTCGGGCAGGTCCCAGTAGCCCTCCATGACCACATTGCTGCGGGCGAGGACCTCGCCGCTCTGCTCGTCGACCTTCATCGTGCAGCCGATGGCGGGGGAGCCGGCGCGCACGAGCTTGGCAGCACGATCCTGCGGCGACAGGTCGTCCCACTCAGCGCGGGTGCGGTTGATCGTCAGCAGGGGAGAGGTCTCGGTGAGCCCGTAGATCTGGATGAACTCCCAGCCCAGCTCCTCCTCGACGCGGGCGATCGTCTGCGTCGGCGGCGGCGCGCCGGCGACGATGATGCGGACTGTGTCCCGACCGGGGATCTCGCCGTCCCACTCGGCCGCCGCCGCCAGCACGGAGTTGACCACGGCCGGGGCCGCGCACATGACGGTCACGCCGTGCTTCTCGACGCGACGCAGGATCTCGGCGCCGTCGATCTTGCGGATGACGATGTGCTGGGCGCCCACGCCCGTCATGGCGAAGGGCATGCCCCAGCCGTTGGCGTGGAACATCGGCAGCGTGTGCAGGTAGACATCACGGTCGCTGATGCCCGCGTGCAGACCGAAGGTGACCGCATTGGTCCAGATGTTGCGGTGGGTGATCTGCACGCCCTTGGGGCGAGCCGTCGTGCCCGAGGTGTAGTTGATCGTCGCGATGGCCGACTCGTCGGTCTCCCACGGGCGCGGCTGGGCCGTCGCGGGGTCGATCCCGCCGAAGAGGTGCTCGTCCTCGCCGATGACGAAGGTGTGCTCGGCCGAGACCTCGTCGATGAGGGAGGTCAGCTCGGGGTCGATGTAGAGCACACGGGCACCCGAGTGCTCGACGATGAACTTGACCTCCTCGGGCGCGAGGCGGAAGTTGATGGGCACCAGGACGCGACCGGAGCCGGAGACACCGAAGAAGCTGGTGAGCAGGCGGGCCGAGTTGTGCGAGACGACCGCGACGCGGTCACCGACCTCGATGCCCAGCGAGTCCAGGTGAGCCGCCTGAGCGTTGGCGAGCTGCCGCATGCGGGCGTAGGTGACGTCCTGCAGGGGCGGTGCCGGCTGGTCCGGCTCGTCGACGACGGCGACGCGCTCTCCGTAGACGGCCGCAGCGCGGTCGATGAAGTCGTTGACGGTCATGGGGACGAACATCCCGGGGCCCTCCGTGGGTGTAGACAGCGGTGTCACTCCTGACGGTAGACCCCCGTCGCCCCAGCGGGAAGCGGGCGTTCCAGCGGGACGCGCCGAGTGGTGACCACGGAGCGACCGACGGCGTGCCGGGTTGTCGCAGGGTCGATCTAGACTCGGGTCGATGTCCGAGCTGCCGCGTTCCGAAAACTTCGTCCACCTGCACAACCACACCGAGTACTCCATGCTCGATGGGGCTGCGCGGATCAAGGACATGTTCTCGACCGCCCAGGAGATGGGCATGCCGGCGATCGCGATGACCGACCACGGCTACCTCTTCGGGGCGCACGAGTTCTGGAAGACGGCGCAGTCCTACGACGTCAAGCCGATCATCGGGCTCGAGGCCTATGTCGCGCCCGGCACGCACCGCACCGACAAGACCCGCGTCAAGTGGGGCGACGAGCGCACCAACCCCCGTGACGACATCTCCGGTGGTGGCGCCTACACCCACATGACGCTGCTGGCGCGCAACAACACCGGCATGCACAACCTCTTCCGGATGGGCTCGCGGGCCTCGCTCGACTCCGTCTTCGCCAAGTGGCCGCGCCTGGACCGCGAGCTGCTGTCGCAGTACGGCGACGGGCTCATCGCGACCACGGGCTGTCCCTCGGGCGAGATCCAGACCCGGCTGCGCCTCGGGCAGTACGACAAGGCCGTCGAGGCGGCCTCGGAGTTTCGCGACATCTTCGGCAAGGAGCACTACTTCCTCGAGCTGATGGACCACGGCAACGAGATCGAGCGCCGGGTGCGCGAGGACCTCATGCGCCTGGCCAAGGACCTGCAGCTGCCGCTCCTGGCGACCAACGACCTGCACTACGTGGCCCAGGGCGACGCGATCGCCCAGGACGCGCTGCTGTGCATCAACTCCGGGTCCAAGCTGCACGACCCGGACCGTTTTTCCTTCGACGGTGAGGGCTACTACCTCAAGTCGCCGGCCGAGATGCGTCACCTGTGGCGCGAGCTGCCGGACGCGTGCGACAACACGCTCCTCGTGGCGGACATGTGCGAGGTCTCCTTCGTCGAGGGCGAAGGGCGGTACATGCCGCGCTTCGAGTGCCCCCCGGGGGAGTCGGAGCAGTCCTGGTTCATCAAGGAGATCCAGACGGGGCTCGGTCGCCGCTTCCCCGACGGCATCCCGGAGTACGCGCAGAAACAGGCCGACTACGAGATCGACGTCATCGTCGGCAAGGGCTACCCGGGCTACTTCCTCGTCGTCGCCGACTTCATCAACTGGGCCAAGGACAACGGCATCCGGGTCGGCCCCGGCCGTGGCTCCGGTGCCGGCTCGATGTGCGCCTACGCCATGGGCATCACCGACCTCGACCCGGTGCCGCACGGCCTGATCTTCGAGCGCTTCCTCAACCCCGAGCGCAAGTCGATGCCCGACTTCGACGTCGACTTCGACGAGCGCCGACGCTCCGAGGTCATCCGTTATGTCTCCGACAAGTACGGCGACGACCGGGTCGCGATGATCGCCACCTACGGCACGATCAAGGCCAAGCAGTCCGTCAAGGACGCCGCCCGCGTCATGGGCCACCCCTTCAACGTCGGCGAGCAGCTGACCAAGGCGATGCCCGCCGATGTCATGGGCAAGGGTGTGCCCCTGGCCAAGATGTGGGACAAGGACCACGACCGCTTCGGCGAGGGGCAGGAGTTCCGCGAGCTCGTCGAGTCGGAGAAGCACCTGGGCGAGGTCGTCGACCTGGCCAAGGGCCTCGAGGGCCTCAAGCGCCAGTGGGGCGTGCACGCCGCCGGCGTCATCATGTCCAGCGAGCCGCTCATCGACGTCATCCCGATCATGCGCCGCCTGCAGGACGGGCAGGTCCTCACGCAGTTCGACTACCCGACCTGCGAGACGCTCGGCCTGGTCAAGATGGACTTCCTGGGCCTGCGCAACCTCACGATCCTCGACGACGCCCTGATCAACATCACGGCCAACCGCGGCGAGGACATCGACCTCGACGCCCTGAGCAAGGACATGACCGACAAGGCGACCTACCGCCTGCTCTCGCGCGGTGACACGCTCGGCGTCTTCCAGCTCGACGGCGGCGGCATGCGCACCCTGCTGCGGCTGATGCAGCCGGACAACTTCGAGGACATCTCGGCCGCCCTCGCGCTCTACCGACCCGGCCCGATGGGTGTCAACGCGCACACCAACTTCGCCCTGCGCAAAAACGGCCGCCAGGAGGTCATCCCGCTCGACCCGCAGCTGAAGGGCAAGCTCCAGC
>JAKDKQ010000529.1 GCA_030453295.1 Janibacter sp. | reverse complement strand
AGCAGCATCGTCACGGGGAAGGACGTGGACTGGATGTCCTCCTGCCGCGAGGCGAGCGCCCCGGACACGGCGTACAACGCCGCGATCATCGTGAAGCCGGCGATGAAGAAGACGACGAACCAGATCAGGCCGGACGTGAGGCCGGGGAGCATGTCGCCCCAGTCGGTGAAGCTCGCCCCGACGATTGCCACGGCCGCGTAGAGGAGCAGCTGACCCACCGCCAGCGCCACGGCCGCGATGAGCTTGCCGAAGAGCAGGTGCCGCAGCGGGATGGAGGTCGCGATGATCTCGACGATCCGCGACTGCTTCTCCTCGGTGACGCTCATCGCGAGGTACATGCCGAAGATCGCTGCGGACATGTAGAAGAGGATCGCCATGCCGAAGCCGACGGCCTTGGCGATGCCCTGCTGCTCCGCATCCCCGTCGAGGATGTCGGTCGTGACAGCCGTCCCCTTCTGCAGGGCGGCGACATCAGTGCCGGCCTCGTCCGCGTTGGCCGTGAGGACCGCCGTGCTGATCGACTGGGTGGAGATGTCCTGCAGGCTCGAGCTGACCTCGGTCTTGCCGACGAGCTGCCAGCCGTCGTCGGTCTGGTGCAGCCACGCGTCGGCGGAGTCGTCCATGACGGCCGCCTCGGCGGCCTCGTCGTCAGCGACGTCGACCAGGGTGATCGTCACCTTGTCATCGATGCCCGGCGCCGCGTCCGCGACGACCTGGCCCATCTGCTGGGACTGGGACGTGACCGCGAGGTCATAGGTCGACGCCTTGTTGGCATTCCACGCCTGGAAGCCGAAGACGGCGATGAGGATGACGAGGGAGAGCAGGGTGGACCCGATGAAGGTCTTGTCCCGCAGTCGGACGGACAGCTCGCGCTTGGCGACGAGCGTCCAGGCATTGGTGGTCTTCATGCCGTCACCTCTCGGTAGACCTCGGACAGGGGCGGGATGATCGGGGAGAGCTCGGTGACTCCTCCACGGCGCAGGCCCTCCGCGAGGACCTCGCCGAGCAGCCGTTGACGCTCCTCCTCGGAGTCGCTGGCCAGGTCCAGCACCGCGACCGGGCCGTCCACGTCGATGGTGGAGACACCGGGCACGTCGCGGACCCAGCCGGCGTCGCGGACGGCGACCAGACGGTGACGTCGCGGGGAGCCGCCGCGCAGCTCGGTGGGCGATCCGGTCGCCCGGACCTGCCCCTTGGCGAGGATGACGAGCTGGTCGCACAGCCGGTCGACGAGGTCGAGCTGGTGGCTGGAGAAGAGCACCGGCACCCCTCGTGCGGTGTGCTCGCGCAGCAGGTCGGCCATCGAGTCGACCGCGTCGGGGTCGAGGCCGCTGAAGGGCTCGTCGAGGATCAGTGCCGCCGGCTCGATCATCAGCGCGGCAGCGATCTGCACCCGCTGCTGGTTGCCGAGCGAGAGGGCCTCGACGGTGTCGCCGGTGCGCTCGCCCAGCCCGAGTCGCTCGAGGAGCGTCATGACGGACTCGCGGGCCGCCGTGGTCGACAGGCCCTTGAGCTGGCCGAGGTAGATCAGCTGATCGGCGACCTTTTGCTTGGGGTAGAGCCCCCGCTCCTCCGGCATGTAGCCGATCGTGCGCT
>JAKDKQ010000099.1 GCA_030453295.1 Janibacter sp. | reverse complement strand
CGCCCACCTCCCTTCCTCCCACCCCGCCGGTGGCACCGTTCGCACCCAGCGAGCCGTGGTGGCAACGCGACGGGCTCGTCGCCAAGGTGCTGGCGGTCGTCGGCACCGCGATCACCCTCATCGGTGTCGCCTTCCTCCTCGCCCTGGCCATCCAGATGGGCTTCTTCGGCCCCTTGGCCCGCGTCGTGAGCGGAGCGCTGCTCGCCCTCGGCCTCGTCGGTGCCGCGGTCATCGTGCGCCGTCGCCCCTCCGGCACCATCGGTGCTCTCGGCCTGGCCGCCACCGGCATCGCGACCGCCTACCTCGACGTCCTGGCCGTGACCCGCATCTACGAGTGGGTGCCGCTGGCCGTCGGCATGGTCCTCGCCGGACTCATCGCCCTCGGCGGTGTCCTCCTCGCCCGGGCCTGGGACAGTCAGCTCCTCGCGGTCATCGCCGTCCTCGGTGTGGCCTTCATGGCCCCCTTCGTCGGTCTCGAGCACGGCCTGCTCACCGGAGGCTTCCTCCTCGTCCTCGCCGCTGCCACCTGGCCGGCGCAGATCGACCGGCAGTGGTGGGTGCTGGAGCTGGCCCGCATCGTGCCCACGGCCCTCTTCCTCGCTGGTCTCGCCATCGCTCACGAGCGCACCGGCATTGCTGCGCTGCTCGGCGTGCTCTTCGCGATCCTCGTGCTCGGCACCAGCCTCGCCGGTGCCCGGGTCGCCCGCCTGCCCCAGCAGCTCGGCGTCCTCGTCCCGGTCGCCGTCCTACCGGTCGGGCTCGCCGCGCTCGCCGTCGATGATCGCTGGAGCGGCGTCGGCCTCCTCGTGGTGATGACCTGCCTGCTCGTGCTCGTCGCAGGCTTGGCCGACCAGTCGGCCGACACCGCGTTGCAGCACCGGCTCACCGAGATCTCTCTCGGGAGCGCCGCTCTCGCCTCCCTGTGCGCTGCCCTGCGGGCCGGCGACGGGCAGGACTGGACCCCGGTCCTGGGTGTCGGCCTGTGCCTCGTGTGGGCCCTGGCTGCCCTCGTCCTGCGGCACCGCACCACGCTGGTGGTGGCGCTGGCCCTGGGCCTGCTCGGCACGCTCGGCGGGATGACGCTGCTGCCGCACGTGCTCCTGCGCAGCCTCTCCGACGACGTCGGCGCGCGCCACTTCCTCGCCGCCATCGGTCTGGCGGCGCTCCACCTCGTCCTCGCCCGAGCGGTCACGACGACGCTCCCCGCTCTGGCTCCCGTCCTGCCCCGTGCCCTCACCTCGCTCAGCGTTCTCTGGGTCGGTGGCAGCATCGTCCTGCTCGTCACGCTGGTCGGGCAGCTCGTCAACGACCCACGCGGCGGCTTCACCGCCGGCCAGGCCGGCGCGACCGTCGTGTGGATGGCGATCGCCGCCGTCCTCCTGCTGCGGGGTCTGCGCGGATCCTCCTTCGCCGTGCCCGCGGGTCTGGCTCTGGCTGCCCTGAGCGTCGGCAAGCTGCTGCTCTTCGACCTCTCCTTCCTCGGTGGCCTGGCCCGGGTGCTCAGCTTCATCGTCGCGGGACTGTTGCTCCTCGGTATGGGCGCCGGCTATGCCCAGGCACTGGAGCGCACCCGTCGCGAGTCCCAGCCGCCCCCCGAGGCGGGCCCTGTGGACAACTCTGAGCACCCGACCGCGCGTCCTCCTAGCGTGTGAGGGAGCCGGGCCGTAGGCGTCCGGACCACGATCACAAAGGGGAACCACCATGGCCACTTTCACCGTCGACACCGCCCAGGTCGCCAGCAGCGCCTCCGATGTCGCCCGGATCTCCGAGGACGTCGAGACCACCGTGGCGAGCATGATGAGCCGCCTGCTCTCCCTGCAGAACGACTGGCAGGGGGATGCCTCGACGTCCTTCCAGGACCTCATCAACGACTGGCGCGCGACCCAGCGCACGGTCAAGGAGAGCCTTGACGAGATCGGCCGGGCGCTCAGTGACGCGAGCCAGACCTATGACACCTCGGAGACCTCGGTCAAGAGCTCGATGCGCCCGGGGCGCTGACGACGTGATGAGGGGCGAGGACCACGACTGGCCCTCGCCCCTCGTCAACGCCAACGGTTCACTCCGCGGAGATCGCCTGCAGGACATCCATGCGCGCGGCCCGCCGGGCCGGGAGCAGAGCCGCCAGCACCCCGATGATCCCGGCGAGGACGACGAAGACAACCATCTGCAGCCACGGGATCGCCAGCTCGGTGATGCCGTCCTCGACCAGCGAGCGCTGGATCGCCACGCCGGCGATGACGCCCAGGACGATGCCCAGCACCGCGCCGAGGAGGGCGATGGTCACCGACTCGAGGGTGATCATCCGGCGCAGCTGGGCCCGGGACAGGCCCACCGCGCGCAGCAGACCGACCTCACGGGTGCGCTCCATGACGGACAGCCCGAGGGTGTTGACGATGCCGAGCACGGCGATGACGATCGCCAGTCCGAGCAGGGCATAGATCAGGTAGAGGATCTGGTTGATGCTCGCCCGCTGCTCATCGGCATAGCCCTGCTGGTCCTTGAGGGTGACGAGCGGCTGCTTGTCGACAACCTTTTCGATCCCGGACTGCACGCTCGCCGTGTCGGCGCCGCTGTCGACGAAGATGAAGGCCCAGTTGTCAGCGGCTGCCCCGCCCATCGCATCGACGGTCTCGACCGACATGAGCACGTCGGGCGAGCCGATCGCCTGGATCTCGTCGTAGAAGCCCACGACGGTGAGCTCCTTGGTCGATGAGCCCATCTTCAGCTCAACCGTGCTCCCCACGTCTCGACCGCCCTCGTGCTTGGTCGAGAGCATCACCGAGTCGGCGTCGAGGGCAGCCGTCCCAGCCGTCGGCTCGATCTGCTCGACCTCGGCGAAGCTGCTCGGGTCGATCGCGGTGACAAAGAGACGTCCGCCGTCCACCTGGGCGCTGACGAAGCGCACCGGGGAGACCTCGCGCACCCCGTCGACCTCGGCGACCTGCGTGGCCACCGTGGAGGAGAAGGGCTGCCCGATCGCGTTGCTCAGGATGTAGTCAGCGCGGAAGGTCTCCTCGATCTGCTTGTCGATGCTGGCGGTCGCGCTCGAGGCGACCACCCCCATGAGCGCCACGAGCGTCATGCCGATCATCAGCGCCGAGGCCGTCGCGGCAGTACGTCCCGGGTTGCGCACGGAGTTCTGCTCAGCCATCCGTCCGACGCTGCCGAAGGCCTTGCGGTAGACCCAGCCCAGCCCGCTGATCACTGGACGTCCGACGAAGGGGGCGAGGAAGGCCGTGCCGAGGACCAGCCCGACGATGCCGGCTCCGATCCACCACAGCTCGCGCGAGTCGACGACGAAGAGGCCGACGAGGAAGGCCACGGCGCCCCCGACGAGCACGGCGACCTCGAGCGCGCGCCGGACCGGGTGATGCCCGATGCCGGTGTCGATCGAGTCGCGCATCGCGGCGACGGGCGGGACCGAGCCTGCCCGGCGAGCAGGCACCCAGGCGGCGAGCATGGTGATGATGATGCCCACTGCGTAGGCGGCGATCACCGTGCGCGGGGTGAAGACGAGGCCGCTGCCGGACAGGTCGAGCCCGAACGTCGCGAAGAGCGTCTGGATGCCCAGGGCGAGCAGCACCCCCAGCAGCAGCCCGAGGGTGGCACCGACGACGCCGACGATGAAGGCCTCGATCAGCACCGATCGCACGACCTGGCGCTTGGACGCACCGATCGCCCGCAGCAGGGCCAGCTCGCGGCCCCGCTGGGCCACGAGGATGCTGAAGGTGTTGACGATCAGGAAGGACCCGACGAAGAGGGCGATCCCGGCGAAGACGAGCAGGAAGGTCGTGATGAAGCCCAATGCCTGCTGGATGGCATCCTGGTTTTCGTCCGCGAGGCTCTGGCCGGTCCAGACCGTGAATCCGTCGGGCACGAGGGGCTCGGCCTGGCTGCGCAGCTCCTCCTGGCTCACGCCCTCCTGGGCCGTGACCCACACGGAGGAGTACTCGTCCTTGCCGTCCATGAAGTACTTCTGCATCGTCGCGGTGTCGAAGACGGCGATCGACGCGCCGGCCATGCCCCCTTCGCCGAAGGTCATCGTGCCGACGAGCTCGGCCGTGATCTCCGGGACCTTGCCGGTCGTGACGAGGGGGACCTCGTCCCCGACCACGTAGCCGGCACGCTCCGCGGTCGTGGTGTCGATGACGACCTCACCAGCGCGCTCCGGCGCACGTCCCTCGACGATGGCGAGCGGTGACTCACCCAGCTGGTTGGGGGCGTCGGTGTAGTTGAAGGCCATCGCGGGCGCTCCCTGGCCACCGACGACCTTGCCGTTGGTACCCACGACGAAGACGCCGAAGGCATCGACATTGCCGTCGGCCCGCGCAGCACCGGGCAACGCGGCCAGCTCGTCGACCTCGGCCGCGGAGATGCGCGCGCCCCCGGAGCCGCCGAAGTCGTCGGTCTGCTCCGCCTGGACCACGACGTCGCCGACGGTGCCGTCCATGATCCCGTCGAAGGTGCGACCGAGGGTGTCGGTGAAGATCAGCGATCCGGCCACGAAGGCCGTCCCGAGGACGATCGCCAAGGCGCTCATGAGCAGACGCGCCTTGCGCGCCAGCAGACTCTTGAGAGTGGCCTTGAGCATCAGTGGGCCCCGTTGCTCAGGGCGACCATCCGCTCCAGGACGCTCTCGCGCTCCGGCTCCCACAGCTCGTCGACGATCCGGCCGTCGGCGAGGAAGAGCACCCGGTCGGTGTGACTCGCGGCGACCGGGTCATGGGTGACCATGACGATGGTCTGGTCGAACTCGTCCACGCTGCGCCGCAGGAAGCCCAGCACCTCGGCGCCCGACGTGGAGTCAAGGTTGCCGGTCGGCTCGTCGGCGAAGATGATCGACGGCTTCGACACGAGCGCCCGGGCGCACGCGACGCGCTGCTGCTGACCACCGGACAGCTCGTTCGGCCGGTGGCGCAGCCGGTCACGCAGCCCGACGGTGTCGATGACGAGGTCGAACCACTCCGGGTCCGCCGTCCGTCCGGCGATGGCGAGCGGCAGGAGGATGTTTTCCTCGGCAGTCAGGGTCGGGATGAGGTTGAAGGCCTGGAAGATGAAGCCGATCCGATCGCGACGCAGCCGCGTGAGGTCCTTTTCCTTCAGCGCGGTGATGTCGGTGTCACCGATGAGGGCGCGCCCCCCAGTCACGGAGTCCAACCCGGCGAGACAGTGCATGAGCGTCGACTTGCCGGAGCCCGAGGGCCCCATGATCGCCGTGAACTGCCCCGCGCCGATGTCGAGGTCGATGCCGTCGAGGGCAGCGACGCTGGCCTCACCCTTGCCGTACACCTTGCGCAGCTCGTGCGTGCTGGCGGCAACCTGCGTGCCCATGGTCCCTGCTCCCGTTGTCGTGTGCGACGTGTCGTCGACAAATCTAGAGCCGCAGGTGGGGTGTGGTCACTGGGGTATCCCCCCTGAGCCGACGGCGGGTCCGCCCGAGCGGGACGAAGGGGGCTCCCCCTCAGATCTCGACGGTGGAGACGACCCGCAGACGCGGGTGGTCGTCGTCGCCGTCCACGACGTCGCCGGTGACCCACCGCAGGGTGAGGTGCCCGTCGTGGACCTCGGCGACCGCGAGGTTGTTGTCGAACCAGGGTCCCTGCGTCAGCCGCCACGGGTAGCGCAGGTGCGGGACCCCCTTCGTCCTGACGGCGAGCCATCGCATCGGCCGGACCAGGCCCTTGGCCATCTGCGACATCAGCACGCGGATCCCGCGCGGCATCGGGTTGCGGATCGGGCTGCACACGGCCTGCACGACCCGGCTGCGCGCACCGTGCGACGCGGGATCGGTGACCTCGGCGACGTAGGAGTGGTGCACATCGCCGGAGAGGAAGGTGACGGTGGCCGGCGGGTGGCCACGCTCTCCGCGGGCGACGGCCATGACCAGCTCGAAGACCTCGACGAATCCGGACTGGAAGGCGCCCCAGTGCTCGAGATCGACGATCTGGCGCAGCGCCTCGGTCCCGCGACGCACCGGCCCGGACCTGTGCGCGCTGGCGAGGGACTCACTGATCGCCTCGGCGTCGTGGAGGCCCGGCGGGAGGAGGAAGGGGACGGAGGTCCCGATGAACAGGTGGTCCAGGTCGCCGGTCATCTGGTCGCCGAGCCACGCGAGCTCGTCGTCGTCGAGCATGGAGCGCCGGTCGGGCTCGAGCACCCGTGCGGCGCGCGAGTCGAGCATGATCAGCCGTGAGCCACCGAGCGCGCGGGTATAGCTCCAGCGGTAGGTCTCCGGGTGCCGGTCGACCCGGTCGGACAGGCTGCGCAGCGGCTGCGTGAGGTCGACCTCGCCGGGTGCTCCGCCGTCGAGGAGCTGCCAGATCTCGTCCTGGGCGAGCTCCTCGGGTGCGAGGTTGCCGATGTGCTGGTGGACCCAGTAGCTCGTCAGCCCGGCGATGAGGCGCTCGTGCCACCACGAGGTCTGGTTGATCTCCTGGTGCCAGCTCCACGACGTGTTCCAGTCATCGCGGATGTCGTGGTCGTCGAAGATCATCGCGCTCGGCACGACCGAGAGCACCCAACGGATCGCCGGGTCGCTCCACGCCAGCTCATAGAGGTGGGAGTACTCCGCGTAGTCCTTGATCTCCTCGCCCGGCGGCTCGTCGAGGCTGCGGCGGGAGGCGATGAACTCGCGCATCTGCGGGCTGGTCTCGTCGGCGTAGACCTGGTCACCGAGCATGGCGAGGACATCGGGACGGCGAAACTCCCCCTTGGCCATCGCCAGCGCGACGGTCCGCAGGGCGTCGACCCCGTGGCTCTCGTGGTGCTCGGCGTCGTGCGGGACGCTCGTGCGGCAGGAGCCGAAGGCCAGCAGCGCTGGGCGGTCGTGGTCCAGGGTCGCGATGCTCGGGTGGGGGAAGGGGGACTCCTCCAGCGGCCACACCGGCTCACCATCGACCTGCACGGAGTACTCGTAGGTGCGTCCCGGGCTCAGCCCGTCGAGCAGGACGAGGGCGTAGTGGTGCTCCTCGACGACGAAGCTCGCGGCGTGCCACTCGCGCCCGTCGGACACGACGGTGACCCTCGCGGGCCGCGCGATCTCGACCCAGATCGAGGCATCGTGCTCCCCGACGAAGCGCAGCAGGGGGCCGAGGACGAGCGGGGATGAAGCGGTCATCGCTCCATCCTCACCCTCGTGTCTGGGAGTCGTCCGGCCGGGGTCCCGCGGTGGTGGGGGCCCCCCCCCCCCCCGGGGGCGGGGGGGGGGAGCCCCGGCGGCCGGGGCGGGGGGAG
>JAKDKQ010000528.1 GCA_030453295.1 Janibacter sp. | reverse complement strand
GAGACCCTCGACAAGCCCGTCGACCAGCGACTCATCGGCACCCTCGCCACGACCGCAGTGTCCGCGTGGCTCGGGGCACGGATCTACCGCGTGCACGAGGTCGCCGAGACGCGGCAGGTCCTCGACATGGTGGCCACGCTGCGCGGCGAACGTCCGCCGGCCCGCACGATCCGAGGACTCGCATGAGCGTTGTTGCAGCCATCGTCGTCCCGGCCGCCCCGGCACTCCTGCCCGGGATCGGAGGCGCCGACGACCTGTTGAGCGACCTGCGTGAGCGCGCCCGACAGCTCGTCGCCGACACCAGTGCCCTGACGAAGGGGGCCACCCGAGTCGTCGTGATCGGTGCGGGGCAATGCACCCGGGCCTGGCCGATGGGTGCGCCGTCGGGCGCTGCCCGATTCACCACCGGTCTCGTCCCGGAGGGTGGTCTGCCCGCGGACGTCGAGATCGGTCGGATGTTCGCCCCCTCTGGAGGGGGCGAACTGGTCCTGCACTCGATCGCGGCCGACGCGACGCCCCCGGAGTGTGCGCGGCTGGGCCGCGAGCTGGCCGACGGCCCGTCGACGCTCCTCGTCTGCGTCGCCGACGGGCCGGCGACGCTCACCGACAAGGCGCCGGGGCACCTCCAGCCGGACGCTGCTCCCTTCGCGCTGGAGCTGGCCGACGCGCTCGCCGCCGGGGACACCCCCGCGCTCGCTGCGCTCGACCCCGCGACCTGCGACCGGCTGTGGATGCGCGGCCGACCCGCGCTGCAGGTGCTCGCGGCCGCGGCACCTGGCTTGCAGGGCGAGGTGGTCTCCGAGGAAGCCCCCTTCGGCGTGCAGTACCTGCTCGCCCGCTGGGTCTGAGCCCGTCAGGTGGCGCTACCGCCGCCGAGTCACTCGCTCCAGCGCGAGGGCTGCCTGCTCGGGCGTCGCCCCCAGGGTGGCTGCCCGCGCGAGGTAGGACTCCGCGGCGTCCTCGAGGAGCGTGACGGCGGCCGGGCTCGCCGACTCCGGTCGTGGTGCGACGCGGGTGCCGGCGCCGCGGCGGGTCGTGACGAGCCCGGACCCCTCCAGCTCCTTGTACGCCCGGGCGACCGTTCCCGCGGCCAGACCGAGGTCGCTGGCCAACTGCCGGACCGAAGGGAGCCGGTCGCCCGGCTGCAGCTGTCCCGTCTCGATGAAGGTCGTCAGCTGACGACGCACCTGCTCGTACGGCGGGGTCGGGTCGACGAGGTCGATCGTGACGGCCGCGCTCACAGCGGCACCCCCACCGGTGCCGTGTCGCCGCGCTGAGGGGGCGGGACATCGTCCACGCGCACGCCCGGCCCGCTGCACAGGCCCGCGAGGGCGACGATCCCGAGCACCGCGGCCACGCCAGCGCCGATGAGCGAGACGGTCGCGAGCAGCCCGTACCCGCCGGGCGCGCAGTCGGCCGATCGGGCGCCCATCGCCATGATGAGCAGCACGGGCACGAGGGTCAGGCAGGCCCCGAGGGTCAGTGACTGCAGCACCGCCGCGATCGACCACCGGCGCAGTCCGGTGTCGAGCGTCGCGCTCTCGGCCGCCGGGCTGGGCCGTCGGACGATGACGACGCAGGTCGCCACCGCGAGGGCCACGCTGAC